>JAAWLY010000199.1 GCA_022798155.1 Lawsonibacter sp.
GGCGGGGCCCTGTATTGACCGGCGGAACGGCAGGCCCTATGTGCTGGAAACCTATACACGGAAGCTGTCACAGCGGGCGGACAATGTCCGCCCCTACACACCGTCTTTCCTGCAATTTAACAGAAACGAGGAAATTTAACCTAATATGCCAGATATTGAGAAAACACAATTTAACCGGGCCGTCCTGGTGGGGCTGAACGCCTTCAGCCTCAGCCGGGAGGAAAACGCGGACGAGGAATCCATGGAGGAGCTGGCCGCCCTGCTGGAGACGGCGGGGGGCCAGACGGTCGGGGTAGTCACCCAGTCCAAAGACAGCCCCGACCCCCGCACCTTCATCGGCGAGGGCAAGGTGGCTGAGGTGAAGGAGCTGGTGGAGGCTACCGACGCCGACATGGTCATCTTCGACAACCCCCTCTCCCCCTCTCAGCAGCGCAACCTGACGGAGGAATTGAAGGTAAGCGTGCTGGACCGGTCCGCCCTGATTCTGGATATCTTTGCCCAGCGGGCCAGGACCAAGGAGGGCCGGCTCCAGGTGGAGCTGGCCCAGTACAAGTATCTGCTGCCCCGGCTGCTGGGCATGTGGAAGCACCTGGAACGCCAGGAGGGGGCTATCGGCACCCGGGGCCCCGGCGAGACCCAGCTGGAGTCCGACCGGCGGATTCTGGGCCGGAAAATCGCCAAGCTGGAGAGCGAATTGAAGGACGTGCGCCGGGTGCGGGCCACCCAGCGGGAGCGGCGGATGAAAAACGAGGTGCCGGTGGTGGCCATCGTGGGCTACACCAACGCAGGCAAGTCCACCCTGCTCAACCACCTCACCGGGGCGGAGATCCCCGCCAACAACCGCCTGTTCGACACCCTGGACACCACCACCCGAACCCTGGAGATTTCCGACACCTGCACCGTCCTGCTGTCCGACACGGTGGGCTTCATCCGCAAGCTGCCCCACCACCTGGTGGAAGCCTTCAAGGCCACCCTGGAGGAGCTGGAGTACGCCGACCTCCTCCTCCACGTCATCGACGCTTCCAGTCCCCAGTGGCGGGAGCAGGCCGAGGTGGTGGACCAGCTCATCCAGGAGCTGGGGGCCAATGAGACTCCCCGTATCGAGGTGTTCAACAAGTGTGACCTGTGGACGGGGGACATCCGTCCATACGGAGAGGATCGCGTGTCCATCTCCGCCAAAACCGGCGAGGGGATCCCCGATCTGCTCACTGCCATCGGCCGGGTGCTGGACAACGGGGCCCGGCGGGTGGTGATCCACCTGCCCTACGACAGGGGCGGCCTGCTGGACAAGCTGTACCTGGAGTCCAAGGTGGAGCAGGTGGACTACGGCGAGACCATCGACGTGGTGGCCGTCTGCACCCCCAAGGTGATTGGACAGCTGGGCCCCCTGGTGGAGGGCTGGAAACCCCATAAGGAATTTTGGGAGGAATAAATATGGATTTCATTCTGCGCCCCTGGCGGCGGGAGGACGTGGAGGACGTGCTCCAATACGCCAACAACGAGAAGATTGCCCAAAATCTGCGGGACGTGTTTCCCCACCCCTATAGCATGGCCGACGCTGAGTATTTCGTGAACAGCTGCCTGGAGGCGGACGAGGCCAGGCAGCTCTTCCGGGCCATTGAGGTGGACGGCCACACGGCAGGCAGCATTGCTCTGTCTCTGGGAAGCGATGTGTACCGCATGACCGCCGAGCTGGGCTATTGGCTGGCGGAGGACTACTGGGGCCAGGGAATTATGACAGAAGCTGTCAAGCAAATCTGTCGGGAGGGCTATGACCGATGGGAGGACCTGGTCCGCATCTATGCCGAGCCCTTCGCCCACAACGCAGGCTCCCGCCGGGTGCTGGAGAAGGCGGGCTTCCAGCTGGAGGGCATTTTACGACGGAGCGTGTGCAAGCGGGGACGCGTGTATGACTCCTGCATGTATTCTCTAATGTATGAGGAGATGGAGCCCTATGAAAGAGTATTACATCCCCACCGGCCACAGTGAGACGGAGCTGGTGGAAAAGCGGTCCCGCTTTCTCGGTCAGGTGTGGCGGGTGTCCTCCGAGGAGGAGGCTCGAGCCCGCATTGAGGAAACCAAAAAGAAGCATTACAACGCCCGCCACAACTGCTGGTGCTACCGTCTCCGGAAGGGGGACGTGGAGCGCTACTCCGACGACGGCGAGCCCCAGGGTACCGCCGGCCAGCCTATGCTCAATGTATTCCAGCGGGAAGGCGTCACCGACGCGGTCTGCGTGGTCACCCGGTACTTCGGCGGCATACTGCTGGGGGCCGGAGGCCTGGTCCGGGCCTACACCCAATCCGCCAAGGACGCCCTGGATGCCGCCGGTATCTCCGTGGTTCGCCGCTGGGTGGCGGTGGAGCTCCCCTGCTCCTACGCCCAGTTTGAGTCCATGCGCCGGGAGGTGCTCGCTTTCAGCGGCGTGGTGGAAAATGTGGACTACGGCGTGAACGTGGTTCTCTCTGCCCTCCTCCCCGAGGAACGAACTGAAGAATTCGCTGCCCATATTCTGGACGTCTCCGCCGGAGCGTTGGAAGTGCTGCCCTCCGGGGAGCAATGGAAAGATATCCCCTGCCGTCCAACAAAAGATTGACGAAATCTCTTGATTTTTTCCCCAATGTCTGGTATCCTAAATGAGCTGTGCAGCGGTATCGAAGCGGTCATAACGGGGCTGACTCGAAATCAGTTTGCAGGCAACTGCACGTGGGTTCGAATCCCACCCGCTGCGCCATCGGGGCTGTGGTGATTTTTCGCCGCAGCCCCGTTTTCCTGCCCGTCGGATGCCTCCTTGCGTTGGAACATTCCGCTCATTGCCGCGGCGGACCGCTCTTGGGCGGAAAAGTCCAGGTGGGCATAGATGTCGGCGGTGATGGAGAAGGTGCTGTGGCCCAGCAAGATCTGGATCTGTTTCATAGGGATACCGTTACTTAGCAGAAGGCTGGCACAGGTATGCCCATATGTTATAATAAGGACAAATCGGAAACCCCTTGAAAATCAAGGAGAATCGGACTTGTCCTTATTCTTTTTCCAATCAAATTCCCGGCACAATAAGGCCGCTGGAGCGGTGGTCAGAAAG
>JAAWLY010000006.1 GCA_022798155.1 Lawsonibacter sp.
GTCAGTCCGGTTCCCTCCCATTGTAGCTTGGGTGTGGGCCGCCGCATAGGGCGGTCTTCTTCCCCCCCTTTTTTTGGGGGGTGTCACCATTG
Organism: Lawsonibacter sp.; assembly: GCA_022798155.1. Classification (GTDB taxonomy): domain Bacteria; phylum Bacillota; class Clostridia; order Oscillospirales; family Oscillospiraceae; genus Lawsonibacter. Next base: position 93 of record JAAWLY010000006.1, read on the forward strand.
TAGCAAGCAATTCATTCGCAATATCCCTATGCGTATCCGCAGCTAGCACTCCTTTTCTATTTTATCTTTTGAAAAATCCGAACAGCCCGCCCCGCTTTTTCTGCTCCGGTGCCTTGGCTTTTGGGGGCTGGGGAGGAGACGGCGGCGCGGTATAGGCGTAGGCGGAGGAGGGGCCGGCCGGCTGACCGGCCAGCCGCGCCAGGGCCTCCTGGGCGCTCTGGTAGCCCTGGTCGGCGGCCTTGTGATACAGCGCTTTGGCTTTCTCCAGGTCCGGCGCCACGCCGTGGCCCTCCTCATAGCACTCCCCCAGCAGGAACAGCGCCCGGGGCTGGCCCCGGTCGGCGGCCTTCTGGAACCACTTCACCGCCTCGCTGTCGTTTTCCTCCACACCGATGCCCTGATAATAACAGTAGCCCAGGTTGCAGGCTGCGGCCACACTGCCGTTTTCAGCTGCCTGACGGTAGAATTCCGTCGCCTTCCGCTTGTCCTCCTGCACACCCCGGCCCAGCTCATAACATAGCCCCAGCATACACTGGGCCCTGGAATTTTCCTTCTCGGCGCCCTTGGCGAACCAGTAAAAGGCCTGGTCGTAGTCCACCTCCGTGCCGATGCCCTCGTAATAGCAGTAGCCCAGGTTGCACTGTGCCCGGGACAGACCCTTTTCCGCCGCCTGACGGTACAGCTCCACCGCCCGGGCCTTGTCCTCCGGGACACCCCGGCCCGTCTCGTAGCACAGCCCCAAGGAGCAGGTACCGCCGGGGTAGCCCAGCTGGTGGGACTGTTCATACAGCTCTGCCGCTCTCCGGATATCCTCCTTCACGCCGTAGCCGTTTTCGTAGCACTCCCCCAGCAGCTGCTGGGCCCGGGGGTAACCCTGGGCGGCGGCCTTCTCAAACCAGTGGACGGCCTGACTGTCGTTCTCCTCCACGCCGATGCCCTGGTAGTAGCAGAAGCCCAGGTAGCACTGGGCCCGGGCGTGACCCCGTCGGGCAGCCTGGGTATACAGCTCCACCGCCCGAGCCTTGTCCATCTCCACGCCGTCGCCTATCTCGTAGCACAGCCCCAGGTCGCACTGGGCGGGAGGATAGTCCCTTTCAGCGGCCCGCTGATACCACTCCACCGCCTTGGCCTTGTCCTTCTCCACCCCGTAGCCGTTGGCGTAGCACTCCCCCAGCAGCCCCATGGCCCGGGGATAGTCCTGCTCGGCAGCTCTGGAAAACCACTTCACCGCCTCGCCGTCATCCTCGTCCACCCCGACGCCGTGGTAATACATAAAGCCCAAGTTGCACTGGGCCCGTGAATAGCCCCGCTGGGCGGCCTGGCGGTACAGCTCCACCGCACGGGTCAGGTCCTTCTCCACCCCGTCGCCATACTCGTAGCACACGCCCAAGGCGCAGGTGGCGGGGACATAGCCTCCCTGGTGGGCCTTCTGGTACAGCTCCGCAGCCTTAACTAGGTCCTTCTCCACCCCGTAGCCGTTCTCGTAGCACTCCCCCAGCAGCTGGATGGCCCGGGGATAGCCCTGCGCGGCCGCCTCGGAAAACCACTTCACCGCCTCGTCGTTGTCCTCCTCCACACCGATGCCCTGGTAGTAGAAGAACCCCAGGTTACACTGGGCCCGGGGGTAGCCCCGCTCGGCGGCCTTCAAATAGAGCTCCCTGGCCCTGGCCTTGTCCTCCTGCACACCCCGGCCCAGCTCGTAGCACAGCCCCAGGGCGCAGATGGCGGGGATATTCCCCTTCTCGCTGGCCTGCTGGTAGAGCTGAAACGCTCTTTCCACATCCTGCTCCACACCGTAGCCCCGGTCGTAGCAGTCCCCCAGCAGCTGCATGGCCCGGGGATAGCCGTCCTCCACGGCTTTGGAGAACCACTTGACGGCCTGGTCGTTGTCCTCCTCCACGCCGATACCCACATAGTAGCAGTAGCCCAGGTTGCACTGGGCCCGGGGGTCCCCCTTGTCGGCAGCCTGACGGTAGAGCTCTACCGCTTTGGCCTCGTCCTTCTCTACGCCGGTGCCCAGCTCATAGCACAGCCCCAGGGAGCATGTGGCCGAGGGGTAGCCCGCCTCGTGGGCCGCAGTATACAGCTCCACCGCCTTGGCCGGGTCCTTGTCCACGCCGTAGCCGTTGTCGTAGCACTCCCCCAGCAGCTGCTGGGCCCGGGGATAGCCCTGGTCGGCGGCCTTGGTAAACCACTTCACCGCCTCGTCGTTGTTCTCCTCCACGCCAATGCCCTGATAGTAGCAGAAGCCCAGGTTGCACTGGGCTCGAGGCATCCCCCGCTCAGCGGCCTTGCGGTACAGCTCCACCGCTTTTTCCAGGTTCGCCTCCACCCCCTGGCCCAGCTCATAGCATAGCCCCAGAGAGCAGTAAGCGGAAGTATATTCCCTGTCCGCTGACTGCTGGTAGAGCTTGACGGCCCGGTCGTAGTTGCGCTCCACGCCCCAGCCCCGGTCATAGCACTCCCCAAGAAGGAACATGGCCCGGGGGAACTCCCGTTCAGCGGCCTTGGTGAACCACTCCACCGCCAATTCGGCGTTCTCCTCCACCCCGATGCCTATGTAATAGCAGAAGCCCAGGTTGCACTGGGCCGGGGGAAAGCCCTGTTCCGCCCCCTCCCGGTACAGCTCCACCGCCCGGGCTTTGTCCTCCTCCACGCCGACGCCGGCCTCGTAGCACAGCCCCAGGGAACAGGCCCCGTCGGGGTAGTGCTGCTCATAGGCGGCCCGGTAGAGCTCCACCGCCTTTTCCGGGTCCTTCTCCACGCCATAGCCGTTTTCAAAGCACTCCCCCATCAGCACCTGGGCTCGGGGATAGCCCTGCTGGGCAGCCTTGGCAAACAGCTCCGCCGCCGCCTCGTTGTTCTCCTCAAAATAAATGCCCTGGTAGTAGAAGTAGCCCAGGTTGCACTGGGCGGGGGCATAGTCCTGGTCGGCCCCCTCCTGGTAGAGTTCAGCGGCCCTGCCCTTGTCCATCTCCACCCCGTGGCCCAGCTCGTAACACAGCCCCAGCTCGGTAACAGCGGGCAGATAACCCTCGTCGGCCGCGGCGGCAAACAGCTCCGCCGCCCGGTTCAGGTCCTTCTCCGTCCCCACGCCCCGGCTGTAGCACAGGCCCAGGTAGTGCTGGGCAGCGATGCTGTCTCCCTCAGCAGCTCTGGAAAACCACTGAAAGGCCGCCTGCTCATCCTTGGGCGCGCCGTCGTCGCCATAGAAATAGGCCCGGCCCAGGCGGTACTGGGCATCCAGGTCGCCGTCCTCGGCGGCCGCCTGAAGGGCCTTCAGGTCCTCCTGCTTCTTCTCCGCCATGTCGTTCAGGCTACTGAGCACCTTGGGGTCGATATAAATCATCACCGAGTCCTGGTCATAAGGCTCCGAGTTTTTGTTTTTTTCTTCCGCCATTCGAACCACTTCCTTTTCTCTGTTTCTAAAGGCTCCCTCAGAGAGGGAGGCTCTCAGTTCAAAAAGTCCTTCAGCTTCTTGCTCCGGGAGGGATGGCGCAGTTTTCTAAGGGCCTTGGCCTCGATCTGGCGGATGCGCTCCCGGGTGACGTTGAATTCCTTGCCCACCTCCTCCAGGGTACGGGTGCGGCCGTCTTCAATTCCGAAGCGGAGCTTGAGCACCTTCTCCTCTCGGGGAGTGAGGGTGGACAGCACCTCCACCAGCTGCTCCTTGAGCAGGGTAAAAGAGGCGGCCTCGGCGGGCTCGGAGGCGTCCTCGTCGGGGATAAAGTCGCCCAGGTGGGAGTCCTCCTCCTCGCCGATGGGGGTCTCCAGGGAGACGGGCTCCTGGGCAATTTTGAGAATCTCCCGCACCCGGTCGGCAGGCATGTTCATCTCCTCGGCGGTTTCCTCGGGGGTGGGGTCATGGCCCAGCTCCTGGAGCAGCTGCCGCTGAACCCGGATCACCTTGTTGATGGTTTCCACCATGTGAACAGGGATGCGGATGGTGCGGGCCTGGTCGGCGATGGCCCGGGTGATGGCCTGACGGATCCACCAGGTGGCGTAGGTGGAGAACTTGTAGCCCTTGGTGTAGTCAAACTTCTCCACCGCCTTAATCAGGCCCAGGTTGCCCTCCTGAATCAGGTCCAGGAACTGCATTCCCCGGCCCACATACCGCTTGGCGATGGACACCACCAGGCGCAGGTTGGCCTCAGCCAGCCGCTGGCGGGCTCTCTCGCCCTTTTTAATGGTCTTTTCCAGCTCGGCCCTCAGCTCGTCGGGAACCTCCCCCCCGGACTCAGTCAGCTCGTCCAGCTGCTCCTGGGCGGCGGTGCCGGCGGTCATGGCCTGGGCCAGCTCCACCTCCTCCTCAGAGGTGAGCAGGTTCACCTTTCCGATCTCCTTCAGATACATACGTACCGGATCGTCGGTGCCAAAGTTGTCGATGAGGGTGTTAGGGTCTACGATCTCCTCCTCGGTGATCTCCTCCATCTCCTCCACCGGGGGGTCGGCGGTGTCCAACACGTCAGGCATGTAGTCCTCTCCCACCGTCTCGATTCCCAGGTTCTCCAGAGTGTCGTAAATCTTGTCCATCTGTTCGGTGCCCAGGTCCATGTCCTCCAGCACGTCCAGCAGCTCGGAGGAGGAGAGATTCCCCTTCTTCTTTCCCCGCTCGATCAGCTCGCCCAGCTTCTCCGCGCCGGAGATTCCCTCCACCACCTTCATAATCTCAATTTTTCCCGTCTCCATGCGGGCCTGGATATCGGTCTGCTTCTCTTTTTTCTCCAGGATCATCTCAGGTGCGGTCTCTTTCTTTTTCATTGCGTTTCCTCCATATATGCTTTCTTCTGTTGATATCTTTTTTGTGCGGCCAGCAGAGCCTCGTCCTGTTTCATAGCGTCTTGCTTGGCGTTCTCCATTCGTATCGTGGATATGTAATTTTGAATAGCCTGGCCGCTGTTGGCCACCGACTCCGGCTGGGCGGCCACCTGGGCCAGGTGGTCCATCTCCGGGCCGGAGAAGTCCTCCGCCAGGGCGGCAAGCTGGGTGGACAGTCCGGCGGCTGCTCTGGCCGCCAGTCTGTCAAAGGCCCGACCCAGCAGCTCAGAGGAAAATTCCTCCCCCCGGATACCCCCCATTTTGCCCGTCAGGCCGGGGTCCAGCATCAGCAGCCGCAGCAGCCCCTCCTCGGCCCGGGCGGAACGGAGATTTTCATACCGCAGGGCGCGGGTCTTGGGCTGGAGCTGGCTGGCCGGGGTCAGGTCCCGGCGCTCCTGCTGCTTCTCCGCCTTGCGCAGGCGGGCCCTCAGCGCCCGGTCCACCTCCAGCTTCATAGCCTCCGGGGTGATACCCGCCGTCTGGGCGGCGTGGCCGCCGTAGATCTCCCGCTCCACCGCGCTGGGCAGGGCGGACACCAGCTGGGCCGCCTCCTGGAGAAAGGCGATCCGCTGGCCGTCGTCGGTCAGGTCGTATTTTTTCTGGATCTGGGCCAGGCGGTAGTCCACCTGGTTTTCGCTGTCGTCCAGCAGCTTTGCAAAGGCCTCCCGGCCATAGGCCCTGATAAACTCATCCGGGTCCTTGGCCCCCCGCACCTGGAGGACCTTTACTTTCAGTCCCGCCTTCTCCAGGATGGGGATGGCGCGCTGGGCCGCTTTTATCCCGGCCCCGTCGCCGTCGTAGGAGATAATGGCTTCCTTAAAATACTTGGCCAGCAGCTGGCCATGCTCCTCGGTCAGGGCGGTGCCCAGGGAGGCCACCACGTTGTCGAAGCCCGCCTGATGGAGGGCGATGGTGTCCATATACCCCTCGGTGAGGATGACCCGTCCGGCCTTGGAGGTCTTGGCGATGTTCAGGGCAAAGACATTTCGGCTCTTGTTATACACCGGGGTATCTGGGGAGTTAAGATATTTGGGGAGGGAATCGTCCATCACCCGACCGCCGAAGCCGATCACGTTCCCCCGCACGTCGATGATGGGGAACATCACCCGGTTGCGGAAGCGGTCGTAAATGCGGCCGTCCTTACTGCTGACGGCCAGGCCGGCATCAAGGAGGTCCCGCTTGTCGTAGCCCTGGGTGGCCAGCTCGGTAATCAGGCCATCCCAGGCGTTGGGGGAAAATCCCAGGCCGAAGTTGGTCCGGGTCCGGCGGGACAGCCCCCGGCGCTCCAGATAGGCCAGCCCCTCCACCCCTTCCGAGGCGTTGAGCCAGCGGTGGAAGGCCCGGGCGGCCTGTTTGTTGATCTCCAGGATTTTCTCTCGCCGTTCCCGGGCCCCCGGAGCGGAGCCAAACTCAGGCATCGGCATCCCAGCTCGCTGGGCCAGCACCGCCACGGCGTCTTTGAAAGGGAGGTTTTCCAGCTCCATCACATAGTTGATGGCCCCGCCTCCCTTGCCGCAGCCAAAGCACTTGTACATCTGCCGGTCGGGCACCACGTGGAAGGAAGGGGTCTTTTCACTGTGGAAAGGGCAGCAGCCCCAGTAGCTGTTCCCCTTCTTGGTCAGCCTCACCGACTCGGACACCAGGTCCACAATGTCGGTCCGGGCCAACAGCTCGTCCAAAAATCCGTCAGGCAAGGGCAAAGGTTTTCCCCCCTATTTGTATCCGTTTTATGGGCAAATTATCCAATCACAGCACTGTCCAGCCCTTGGGAATGAAAATTTCCTTATAGGTTTCCACCGCGAAGGGGTCAGTCATGCCGGCGATGTAGTCGCATACCGCCCGGTCGATCCCCTCCTCCGCCCGAATGCTCTGGAAGTCGCCGGGCAGCGCGTCCGGGTTTTTCTGATAGTAGGCAAACAGGCACCGGAGCATGTCTTGGGCTTTGCTCTCCTCCCCCTTGGCCATGGGGTTTGTGTATACGCTGTCAAACATAAATTCCTTCAGGGCCAGCATGGCCTCTCCCACCTGGGGGGACTGCCTGATTTCGGTCTGGTCCAGGCTGGCCTGGACGGCGTCAGCCACCAGGGTGTCGATGCGCTGGCTGTGGGTAAAGCCCAGCACGTTGGACACCTCCAGGGGGATGTCCATGGGGTAAATCACCCCGCCCCGGAGGGCGTCCTCGATGTCGTGGTTGATGTAGGCGATGTGGTCGGCCAGCCGGACGATCTGCCCCTCTAAAGTGGCGGCGGAGGCGCCCTTGGTGTGGCAGGCGATGCCGTTGCGCACCTCCCAGGTCAGGTTCAGCCCCTGGCCCCCCTTCTCCAGCCGCTCCACCACCCGCACCGACTGCTTGTAGTGGGCAAAGCCCCCGGGCATCACCTCGTCCAGCAGCCGCTCCCCGGCGTGGCCGAAGGGGGTGTGGCCCAGATCATGGCCCAAGGCGATGGCCTCTGTGAGGTCCTCGTTCAGCGACAAGGCCCTGGCCATGGTGCGGGCGATGCGGCCCACCTCCAGGGTGTGGGTCATCCGGGTGCGGTAGTGGTCCCCCTCGGGCTGGAGGAACACTTGGGTCTTATGTTTCAGGCGGCGGAAGGCCTTGGAATAGACCACCCGGTCCACATCCCGCTGAAAGGGGGTACGGATGCCGCACTCCTCCTCCGGCCTGGCCCTCCCCCGGCTCTGGGACGACTTACAGGCCAAAGGCGACAGCATGGCCTCCTCCCGCTCCTGCATCTGTTCCCGCAGCGTCATAGGCCGGTCCTCCCTTTCAGGGTATTCTTGTTATGCTTACTTATACGAAATAACTTTGGGGATTCCTCTTTTTTGAGAAAAATTTTCGCGCCCCCGCTTTCCGGCGGGGGCGCCGCTTTCCTGCCAGGGTCATTTCTTCCTGCCCGCGCCCACCAGGATATGCACGATGCAGGCCGCGGCCAGCAGATAGGGGTAGTACAGGCAGGGCATAATCTGGAAGGCGGACACCGCCCCGCCAGAGGCGGAGATGGCCACCAGCATCTGGGCGCCGTATGGGATCACGCCCTGGAAGATGCAGGAAAAGGTGTCCAGCAGCGAGGCCGACTCCTTGGGGGAGATGCCATACTCCTGGCTGATCTCCTTGGCGATGGGGCCGGCCATGACGATGGCCACGGTGTTGTTGGCGGTGGCGATGTCCATGGCTCCCACCAGCAGGCCCACCCCCAGCCGGCCGCCCACCCGGCCCTTGAACACCCGGCGGATGAAGGCGAGAAGGGCCTCGAAGCCGCCAAATTCCCGGATCAGGGCGCACATGGCGGACACCAGCACGGTGACCATGATGGTCTCGAACATACCGGAGGCCCCGGAGCCCATGCCGCCCAGCAGGCCCATAAAGTCCACCGTTCCGGTGCGCAGCACGATGGCCGCCCCGGCCAGAATGCCCACAATGAGCACCACGAACACATTCAGCCCGGCGATGCCCCCGATGAGCACCAGCACATAGGGAATCAACAGCAGCAGGTTGTAGTCGGGGATGTCAATGGCCCCCACCCCGGCGTTGAGGGATCGGATTAGAATCACAGCCAGCGTTACAGCGGCGGCGGGCAGGGCGATTTTGAAATTGGCCCGGAACTTGTCCCGCATCTCGCAGCCCTGGGTGTTGCAGGCGGCGATGGTGGTGTCGGAGATGAAGGAGAGATTGTCCCCGAACATGGCCCCGCCCATCACCGAACCCACGCACAGGGGCAGGGAAAACCCGGACACCCGGGCCACCGCCGCGGCGATGGGGGTGATAAGGGTGATGGTGCCCACCGAGGTACCCATGGCAGTGGACACAAAGCAGGCGGCTATAAACAGCACCGCCACCGAGGCCCAGGCAGGGGTGACGGACAGCAGGAAATAGGCCACCGCCTCGGCGCTGCTGCGCCCGGTAACCCCCACGAACACCCCGGCCACCAGAAAGATCAGGATCATGGTCATGATGTTCTTATCCCCCACGCCCTGGGCCATCACGGCCAGCTTGCCGTCAAACGTCAGCGCCTGGTTCTGCAGGCAGGCCACCAGCAGGGCCACCATGAACACCACCACAATTGGGATGTTGTAAAAGGCCATCTCAACACCCAGGCCATACTCAAACACCAGGCCCATGCCCAGGTACAGCACCAGGAACACGGCGATGGGCAGCAGCGCAGCTCCGTTCTGTCTCGGCTTTTTTTCCCTTTGATTCACAAAAACACTCCCATTTTCCCGTTTTTCCCCATTTTAATCGATTCCTTCCCTGGTGTCAAGAAAAAGCTCCGGCCCGAGAGGGAAGGCGGGATTGATGGCCCGGGAATTTATTCATTTTGTCCCCTTGTATCCCGGGGAAAAATGTGATATGATAGCCCCATCAGACAAGGACGCCTGGAAACGGGGCGTCCTTGTATCTTTTTTTCGGAGGGATTACCATGGAAACAGTCCAAACCGGCCTGCACGAGGAGTGCGGCGTTTTCGGCATATATGACGGGGCAGGGGGCTGCGCACAGACCGCCTACTACGGCCTGTACGCCCTCCAGCACCGGGGCCAGGAGGCCTGCGGCATCGCCGCCATCAACAATAGAGAGCAGTCCTTTTACAAGGACGTGGGCCTGGTCAGCGAGGTGTTCTCCAAGGACATCCTGAACCGGCTCAACGGCACCATGGCGGTGGGCCACGTCCGCTACGCCACCACTGGTGCAGGGGAGCGGGAAAACGCCCAGCCCCTGACCATCAAGTATGTGAAGGGCACTCTGGCTGTGGTTCACAACGGCAACCTGCTGGATGTAGACGCCCTGCGCCGCTCCTTTGAGTATAAGGGGGCCATCTTCCACACCACCAGCGACTCAGAGCTCATCGCCTACGCCATCGCCCAGGAGCGGCTGCGGTGCGCCAGCGTGGAGCAGGCGGTGGTCCGGGCCGCGGCCAGCCTGCGGGGGGCTTTCTCCCTGCTGGTCATGTCCCCCCAAAAGCTCATCGCCTGCCGGGACCCCTGGGGCTTCCGCCCCCTGTGCATGGGCCGGAAGGGAGACACGGTGCTCTTCGCCTCTGAGTCCTGCGCTATCCAGGCGGTGGGAGGCACGGTGGAGCGGGAGCTGGACCCCGGCGAGGTGGTGGTGGTCCAGGACGGCCAGGTGCGCTCCCTCCGGGACAACTGCCGGGGTATGTCCCACCTGTGCGTCTTTGAGTATATCTACTTTGCCCGCCCCGACTCGGTGATCGCCGGGCAGTCGGTCCACCGGGCGCGGGTGAACGCCGGCCGCCTGCTGGCCCGCCAGGCCCCGGTGGAGGCCGACCTGGTGGTGGGGGTGCCTGACTCGGGACTGGACGCCGCCCGGGGATATTCCCTGGAGAGCGGCATCCCCAACGGCATGGGTTTTGTAAAAAACCGGTATGTGGGCCGCACCTTCATCACCCCCGACCAGCAAAGCCGGGAACAGGCGGTACGCATCAAGCTGTCCGCCCTGACCAGCGAGGTGGCGGGTAAGCGGGTGGTGATGGTGGACGACTCCATTGTCCGGGGCACCACCTGCCGTCAGATTGTGGACCTGCTCCGAGAAGCGGGGGCGGCACAGGTCCACATGCGCATCTCCGCGCCCCCCTTCATCGCCCCCTGCTACTTCGGTACCGACATCCCGGACCGGGAGAAGCTCATCGCCTGCCATCACTCGCCGGGGGAGATCCAGGCGCTGGCCGGGGCGGACAGCCTGGCCTATCTCTCCCTGGAAAATTTGCAAAGGCTGGCCCCCGACGCCCAATGCGGCTTCTGCGACGGCTGCTTTACCGGGAAGTACCCCATAGAAAACGTTCCAATCTGATCAAAACCGCCCTCCACGGGGCGGTTTTTCTGTCCTCTTCCCCCTTGCAACTCCCCTTAAAAAGGGGTATAATACCCCCGTTACGGGAGGCCCGGAAAAGGCAAACCCTCTGCGGCTGCGAATCCCGGGCTCCGGAGGTAACAATATGGTAAAAGCGATTGTAGGCGCCAACTGGGGCGACGAGGGCAAGGGCAAGATCACCGATATGCTTGCCAGTCAGTCCGATGTGGTCATCCGCTTCCAGGGGGGCGCCAACGCCGGCCACACCATCATCAATGACTATGGCCGGTTTGCCCTGCACACCCTGCCTTCCGGGGTGTTCTATCCCCACATCACCAATGTCATCGGCAACGGCGTGGCCCTGGACATCGGCAAGCTGGCGGCAGAGCTGGAGGAGGTCACATCCCAGGGGGTGCCCGCCCCCAAGCTGATCGTCTCCGACCGGGCCCAGCTGCTCATGCCCTACCACATCCTCCAGGACACCTATGAGGAGGCCCGCCTGGGAGGACGCGCCTTTGGCTCCACCAAAAGCGGCATTGCCCCCTTCTACTCCGACAAATACGCCAAAACGGGCATCCAGGTGTGCGACCTGTTTGCGGAGGACATCCTGCGGGAGCGGGTTGCCGCCGCCGTAGAGCTGAAAAATGTCCTCTTCCAGCACCTGTACCACCAGCCCAAGGTGAGCGCGGACGAGATCATAGCCCGGCTGCTGGAGCTGCGGGAGCGCATCCGCCCCTATGTGGGCGACACGGTGGCCTTTGTCCACCGGGCGCTGGCCGAGGGCAAGACCATCCTTCTGGAGGGCCAGCTGGGCTCTATGAAGGACCCCGACTTGGGCATCTTCCCTATGACCACCTCCTCCCACACCCTGGCTGGCTACGGCTGTGTGGGGGCCTCTGTCCCCCCCACCGCCATCGAAGACGTGATCTGTGTCACTAAGGCATACTCCTCCTGCGTGGGGTCCAGTACCGAGCCCTTTGTCAGCGAGGTCACCGGCAGCGCCGGCGACGAGCTGCGCCGCCGGGGGGGCGACAAGGGGGAGTTCGGCGCCACCACCGGACGGCCCCGCCGGGTGGGCTGGTTCGACACGGTAGCCACCAAATATGGCTGCATGGTCCAGGGGGCCACCCAGGTGGCCCTGACCTGTCTGGACGTGCTGGGCTATCTGGACGAGATCCCCGTCTGCACCGGCTACGAGATTGACGGGGCCGTCACCGATATCTTCCCCACCACCCCCGCCCTGCTCCGGGGCAGGCCCGTCTTCGAAATGCTGTCCGGCTGGAAATGCGATGTTCGGGGCTGCACCGATTACAACGCCCTCCCGGAAAATGCCCGCGCTTATGTGGACTTTCTGGAGGCCCGGATCGGCGTGCCCATCACCATGGTGTCCACCGGCCCCAAGCGGGAGGAGATGGCCCGCCGGACGCCAAAGCTGTAAGCCCGTTTGCAGGCGGACCACGGGCGGTCCTTCCCCAAAACACTTTTCCTGATTACGAGCCACAAAGGAGAACACCATGAAAAAGCTGCTTTCATCCCTGTTAGCCCTGAGTCTGACCCTGTCCCTTGCTCTGGTCCCGGCCTCCGCTCTGGAGCTGGACCAGGCCAAAGAGCTGCTGGCCGACCTCTATGTAGACGGCGTTTCCGACGAGATCCTGGCCCTGGACTCCCTGGACGCCATCCTGGAGGCCATCGGCGACCCATACACCTTCTATATGACCCCCGAGCAGTACACCGCCTTCAACCAGTCGGTAAACGGCCAGACAGTGGTGGGCATCGGCGCCACGGCGGAGCTGGCCTATGACGGGGGTTACCGCATTCTGTCCGTCCTGCCCAACTCCCCCGCCTTGGAGGCTGGCATTCAGCCTGGCGACATCATCGTGGCGGTGGACGGGGTGGCCGCTGCCCCAGAAGTGCCCCCCCAGAATCTGATTGCCGGCGAGGCGGGCACCCCCCTCACCCTCACTTTAAACCGGGGTGGGCAGACCCTTGAGCTCCGCCTGGTCCGCCGGGCAGTGGAGATTCCCATTGTCACCTATGAGCTGAAGGGGAGCGCCGGCTATATCGACTGCATCAGCTTTGGCGACTCCACCGCCGCCAGCGTTCAGGAGGCTGTCACCGCTATGAACGACCATGCCTCGGTGTGGATTATGGATCTGCGCTCCAATCCCGGCGGAGACAGCGGGGCCACCGCCGACAGCGCCAGCCTCTTTGTGGGCCAGGGAGATATGCTCTACTTCCGGGACGGCTCCGGCAGACACTACCGCGACCCCGCCCCCCGCTATACCGACCAGACCGACAAGCCGGTAATCATCCTGACCAGCGAGCACTCCGCCAGCGGCTCCGAGCTGTTCTCCGGCGACATCCGGGCCTACAGCGGCGGTATCGCCCTGGGCCAGCGCACCTTTGGCAAGGGCACCGCCCAGCTGGTGCTCAACGCCATCAACTGCCAGTATATGGTGGGCGGCGAGGCCATGAAAATTACCGCCTACCGCTTCTTCGCCCCCGACGGGGCAACCAACCACATCGTTGGCATCCTGCCCACCCTGCTCATCTCCCCGGAGAACACCGAGGCCGCCGCCCTGCTGCTGTCCTGCGCCCCCTCCAGCCATCCGGAGAACCATCTGAAAATCGACCTGGCCGGACAGACCTTCTATGTCAACCTCTCTGAGGCCCTGAAGGAGGAAAACCGTCCCGCCCTCACCGAACTGCTGGAGGCCCTGCCCCCCTCCGCCCAGCTGCGCTACAGCACCGGGCAGAACTGGGACGACTGTCCGGCCATCGCCCCCGCCGCTCTGGCCCATCATCTGGTCATCCCCTTCACCGCCCGCACCCTCTCCGACGCCGAAGACAGTGAGTACGCCTGGGAGATCGACACCCTGACCACCTACGGCCTGCTCAGCGGTTATGACGACGGCCTGTTTCACCCCGCCGACACCGTCACCCGGGCCCAGTTCTGCGCCATGGCAGCCGCCGCTCTGGACCTCCCTGACGGCAAGCCCGGCCAGTTCCCTGACGTGAAGGAGGGGGCCTGGTACGCCGGGGCCGTGTCCGCCATGGCGGATATGGGCTTCATCTCCGGCTACGCCAACGGCAATTTCGGCCCTGGCGACACTATCACCTATCAGGAGATGGTGTCCATCCTGAACAAGGTCGCCATCTGGGCCAGCATGGACGGCTATTACCTGGGTCAGGATGCCCTCACCCTTCAGGACGCCCTCACCTATAGCGACTACTCCTCCTGGGCCCAGGCCGCCGCCCGGAACCTGGACCAGCTGGAGTCTCTGCTGGAGGACGTCTCCCCCAAGGACCCCGGCACCCGCGAGGTGGCCGCCGCCACCCTCTGCCGCCTGATGCAGAATATCCACCTGATTTGGGGGTAAACCGCTCCCCTTTATGGGGAAGGCAATTATAAAAGAAAGGACCTGACAAAATTGACCAAGATCGACATTATTTCCGGATTTTTAGGGGCGGGCAAAACCACCCTCATCAAGAAGCTGCTGGACGAGAGTTTCAAGGGTGAAAAAATCGTTCTCATCGAAAACGAATTCGGCGAGATCGGCATTGACGGCGGCTTTTTGAAGGACGCCGGCGTAGAGATCACCGAGATGAATTCCGGCTGCATCTGCTGCTCCCTGGTGGGCGACTTCGGCGACGCCATGAAGCGGGTACTGGAGCAGTTCGCCCCTGACCGTATTGTCATTGAGCCCTCCGGGGTGGGCAAGCTGTCTGATGTGGTGGCCGCCGTCGAGCGCACCCAGGCCCAGGCCCCCGACCTCCATCTGAACAGCTTTGTCACCGTGGTGGACGCCGGCAAGGCCAAAGTGTATATGAAAAATTTTGGCGAGTTCTTCAACGACCAGGTGGAGCACGCCTGCGCCATTATCCTCTCCCGCACCCAGAAGATCGACCAGCATAAGCTGGACGCCGCCGTGGCTCTGCTCCGGGAGAAAAATCCCAAGGCCGCCATCCTGACCACCCCCTGGGACCAGCTCACCGGGGCGCAGATTCTCTCCGCCATGGAGGGAGGCCACGACCTGGCCCATGAGCTGATGGAGGAGATTGAGCACGAGGACCACGATCACCATCATCACCACCACGATCATGACCACTGTGACCACGATCATCATCACGACCACTGCGGCCACGACCATGCGCACGAGCATGAGCACGAGCACGAGCATCCTCATGACCATGACCACGAACACCACCACGACCACGGCCCGGACTGCGACTGCGGCTGCCACGGCCATCACCACCATGACCACGACGCTGACGAGGTGTTCACCGCCTGGGGCCGCGAGACGGCCCGGAAATACAGTCGGGAGGAGCTGCAGGAGGCCCTGTCCGCCCTGGCCATGACCGAGGATTACGGCATGGTCCTCCGGGCCAAGGGGATGGTGCCCTGCGAGGACGGGAGCACCTGGCTCCACTTCGACCTGACCCCGGAGGAGTTTGAGATCCGGGAGGGCGGGGCCGACTACACCGGACGGCTGTGCGTCATCGGTTCTGAGCTGAAAGAGGAAGCGCTGGAAAAGCTGTTTTTGCTGGTATAAGAGGTGAAACAAATGCCTGATTCCCGAATCCCGCTCTATCTGATTACCGGCTTTCTGGACGCTGGTAAGACCACCCTGCTGTCTGATACGCTGAATATGGACTACTTCAATGACGGGCAGCGGACGGTGCTGCTGCGGTGCGAGGACGGCGAGGAGGAGTACGACCCCCAGTTCCTCTCCCACCGCAACTGCCGCCTGATCCCCATCGAGGACCAGACACAGCTGACCACTGAATTTTTAAAAGAGGTTGACCGCCGCTACCAGCCCGAGCGGGTGCTGATGGAATACAACGGCATGTGGTCTGGCCAGCTTCTGGCCGAGCTGAAGCTGCCCCGCACCTGGGGACTGTACCAGGCCATCCATGTGGTGGACGGCTCCACCTTCGAGATGTATCTGAAAAACATGCAGTCCATGTTCATCGACCTGGTGTCCAACGCGGACATGGTCCTGTTCAACCGCTGCACCGAGGACATGCCCCTGTCCGGCTGGAAGCGGTCGGTGCGGGCGGTAAACCGGATGTGTGAGATTGTCTTTGAGGACGACAAGGGCGAGGAGCTGGAGGTGGAGGACATCCTCCCCTACTCCCTGGAACAGGAGCACATCACCCTGGAGGACGCCGACTACGGCATCTGGTATCTGGACATCCAGGAGCACCCAGACCGTTACGTGGGCAAGACCATCACCTACAAGGCCCAGGCTATGACCGGTATGAAGCTGCCCAAGGGCTCCTTTGTCCCCGGGCGCAACGCCATGACCTGCTGCGTAGAGGATATCCGCTTTTTCGGCTTCCTGTGCAAGTATGACAAGGCCCGTTCCCTGCGCAAGGGAGAGTGGATCACCGTCACCGCCCAGATCAAGTGGGAGCACGCCGATGTCTACGAGGACGATGGAGTAGTGCTCTACGCCCAGTCGGTGGAAAAAGCGGAAGCCCCCGAGGACCCGCTGGTATATTTCAGATAGATAGGAAGCAGCCCCCACGCCAGACGGCGTGGGGGCTGCTTTTGTCTTTGTGAAACCGGGGCCCTATGCCAGCTCCGGCCCTCTGCTGATGGCCAGCTTGAGCAGCACCGGCGTCAGCAGGGCGGAGCAGATCACCGCCAGGACGATGGCGGGGAGGATGGACGGGTCGATCATCCCCGCATTGATCCCCCGCTGTGCCACCATCAGCGCCACCTCACTGCGGGCCACCATACCGATGCCCACCACCAGGGACTGGTGGCGGCTCATGCGGCAGGCCAGGCCGCCCAGGCCGCAGCCGACAATCTTGGACAGCACAGCCGCCGCCACCAGCAGCAGGGCAAACACCAGAATGCTGGAGTTCATCTCCCGCAGGTTGGTTTTCATGCCCACGCCGGCAAAAAACACCGGGGTAAACACCATGTAAGAGGTGATGGTAAACTTTTTGGCCACAAACTTCCGGGCCTTGGTCACGTTGCAGAGAATCAGTCCGGCAAAGTAGGCCCCGGTGATATCGGCCACACCGAACCATGCCTCTGAGCAGTAGGCCATCAGCAGGCAGAAGGCCAGCGACCACACCGCCACCCGGCGGCTATGCCAGTGGTCCTCGGCCACAATGCTGAAAATCTTCCGGACCACCAGGCCCACCCCCAACACAAAGGCGAAAAACAGCACAATGTGAACCAGCACCAGCACCGGGTCGGAGTCGCCGGAGCTGAAAGCGCTGAGGACGGACAGCACCACGATGCCGATGATGTCGTCGATGAGGGCGGCGCTGAGCAGAGTGGTGCCCGTCTTTGTTTTCAGCTTACCCATCTCGTTCAGGGTCTCCACCGTGATGGACACCGAGGTGGCCGAGAACACCGAGCCCATGAAGGCGGATTTCAGCAGGTTATAGGGGGTAAACTCCCCGCCGCAGAAAAAGGCAAAGTACAGCCCGCCGCACAGCAGCAAAGGCACAAACACCCCCAGCACCGCAATCACGCTGGCCTTGAACCCGGTCTCCTTCAGCTCCTTCATGTCGGTGTCGATGCCGGCGGTGAACATCAGCATGATGACGCCGATCTCCGCCGCCTTGACCAGAAAGTCGGTACTCTCCAGCACGCCAAACCCGCTGGGCCCCATGATAATGCCCGCCAGCAGCGCGCCCACCACCTGGGGCAGGTGGACATGCTCGGTCAGCAGGCCCAAAACCTTGGTGGACAGCAGGATAACGGCCAAAAGCAGCAAATAAGTATAGGATTCCATGATTTTCTTCCCTCCAAAGATCACCGCCCGGAGCATTTCCGGGCGTCCCTGTATTATAGCAGACCGGTTCAGGAAGTCAATGGTCAAACTGACCGTTTTTTCTTGCCCAGGCACCCAAAAGCTGGTATACTATAATATTGAGATTTTATGTACTGAGGGAGACATCCGCTATGAAAAAACTGATGGTCATTGACGGCAATTCCATTGTCAACCGGGCCTTTTATGGGGTCAGCCAGAACCTGACCACCCGGGAGGGCCAGCCCACCAACGCTATATTCGGCTTTTTGAACATCCTGAACAAGCTGTTGGACGAGGCCGCCCCCGACGCCCTGTGCGTCACCTTCGACCGGGCGGCCCCCACCTTCCGCCACCAGGCCTATGAGGGCTACAAGGCCAACCGGAAGGGGATGCCCGAGGAGCTGGCCAGCCAGATGCCTATTTTAAAGGATGTGCTGTCCGCCCTGAACATCCCCATGTACGAGCTGGACGGCTGGGAGGCCGACGACCTGTTGGGCACCATCGCCCGGCTGGACGAGGCGGCCGGATGGGCGACCGATATCGTCACCGGGGACAAAGACGCCCTCCAGCTGGTAACGGATGCCACCACCGTCAAGCTGGTGTCCACCCGTATGGGGCGCACCACCACCCGGGACATGACCCCGGAGGCCTTCCGGGAGGAGTACGGCTTCGACCCCATCCACATCATCGACCTGAAGGCCCTCATGGGGGACTCCTCCGACAACTACCCCGGCGTAAAGGGGGTGGGCGAAAAGACCGCCATGGCACTGATCCAGCTCTACCACACCATCGCCCACCTCTACGACCATATGCCGGACATCTGCTCCGCCCCGGACACCCCCGCCAAGCCCGGCCTTATCAAGAAGCTGGCGGAGGGAAAAGACAGCGCCCTGCTGTCCTACGACCTGGCCGCCATCCGCACCGACGCCCCCATTGCTTTCAATCCCGAGGACAATCTGCGTCAAAACCCGGACAACAACCGGCTGTATCAGCTCTTCCTGGAGCTGGAATTTTCCAAGCTCATCGACAAGTACCACCTCACGGCCCCCCAGGGGGAGCAGGCGGTCAAATCGGGTCTCCCCCCTGTCCTGGAGGGGGGGTGCTACCTGGAGGCAGACATTACCCCGGAGCAGGCCCAGGGCATGCTGGCGCTGTGGCGGACCAAGGAGGTGGTCCACGTCGCGGCCCTCCCCTCTCTGGATGTAGTGTGCGTGGAGTGCCACCTGAACGACGACTCCTGGAACGCCAGCCTGCTGCGGGCGGACAAGCTGGAGAACTACAACGAGATCGTTCGCAGCCTCTTCTCCGACCCCGCCATCAAAAAGGCGGCCCACGGGGTGAAAAACCTGTGCCGGGCCCTGCTGGCCGAGGGCATCACCCCCGCCGGCTTCGTCTTCGACACTGAGGTGGCCGCCTACCTCCTGGCCCCCACCGACGGCAGCTACGAGCTGGACAAGCTGGGCCTCACCTACTACAACCAGCAGTCCCCCAAGGCGTCTGTCTACCTGGAGGAGGGGGCCTTCGGCCCTCTGTCCGACCCGGACACCCCCGCTCAGGCCATGATGCGCCACTGCCTCCTTATCGACGCCCTGCGGGACACCCTCTCCGCCCGGCTGAAGGAGCTAGGCATGTGGGAGCTGTACGAAAAAGTAGACTTGCCCCTGTGCCAGGTGCTGGCCGGGATGGAGGCGGAGGGCTTCCTCATCGACCGGGGGGCCCTGGCCCAGTTCGGCGGCATGCTCTCCGGGCGGATCGACGAGGTGCAAAAGACCATCTACGCCCTGGCGGGGGAGGACACCTTCAACATCAACTCCACCCAGCAGCTGGGGAACATCCTCTTTGACAAGCTGGGCCTGCCCCCGGTGAAAAAGACCAAGACGGGCTACTCCACCAACGCCGACGTGCTGGAAAAGCTCCGGGGACAGCACCCCATCATCGACAGCATCCTGGAGTACCGCCAGCTGACCAAGCTGAAATCCACCTACGCCGACGGCCTGGCCAAGGTCATCGGCCCCGACGGGCGCATCCACACCTCCTTCCAGAACACCGTCACCGCTACCGGGCGGCTCAGCTCCGCCGAGCCCAATTTGCAGAACATCCCTGTCCGCACCGAGCTGGGGGCGGAGCTGCGGAAGATGTTCGCCGCCCCCGCCGGAAAGGTGCTGGTGGACGCCGACTACTCCCAGATCGAGCTGCGGCTGCTGGCCCACATGGCCGGGGACCAGGCCATGATCGACGGCTTCAAAAGTGGCGAGGACATCCACACCATCACCGCCTCCCAGGTCTTTGGCGTGCCTGTGGAGGAGGTGTCCTCAAGCATGAGGAGAAGCGCGAAAGCGGTGAATTTTGGCATCGTTTACGGCATCTCCCCCTTCTCCCTGTCCCAGGACATCGGGGTCACCGTCCAGGAGGCCAAGGAGTATATGGACCGCTATTTTGCCCACTACGCCGGGGTGCGGGCCTATATGGACGGGGTGGTGGAGCAGGCCAAACAGACAGGGTATGTATCCACCCTCTGGGGCCGGAGGCGGTGGATCCCTGAGATCAGATCCTCCAACTTCAATACCCGCTCCTTCGGGGAGCGGGTGGCCCTCAATGCCCCCATCCAGGGCACCGCCGCCGACATCATAAAGCTGGCCATGATCCGGGTCTGGGACCGGCTCCGGGCCGAGGGGTTGCAGGGAAAACTGGTCCTCCAGGTCCATGACGAGCTGATCGTGGAGTGCCCGGAAGCGGAAGCCGAAACCGTGTGCCGGCTGGTGGAGGAGGAGATGGAGGGGGTTGCCGCCCTGGCCGTCCCCCTCCTGGCCGAGACGAATGCCGGGAAAACCTGGGCGGAGGCGCATTGAATAAGGCTCCCTCACTGAGGGAGCTGTCAGCCGCAAGGCTGACTGAGGGAGTTTTTCCGTCAACGGACTCCCTCCGTCACGGCTTTGCCGTGCCACCTCCCTCTAAGAGGGAGGCTTACCCTGCGGGGGATTCCGTCTTTTGACCACTTATCCGCCAAAAACGACCGACTATCCCGATTCGCTTGCAGGGAGGGATTTCCTCTGATACACTGGGGATGACCCTTAGAACCTGTATTCACAATCTCAAACGACCGTCTGGACGGGCCTTTTGCCGCCTTGCGGCGTTAAAAAATCTTGAAATCCACCAAGGATTTCTGTGATTTTTTGCCTTGCAGGGCGACAAAATTCCTCGTCCATCCGACATTTTTGATTACGAATACAGGTTCTTAAAGCCGGACGGACAATGTCCGCCCCTACAGGATAGGAGGCCGTCCCATGAAAAACCGCGCCGACAAAATTCTGCTGGCAGTCTTTCTGCTCACACTGGCCCCTTACGCGGCCTTTTTCGCGTACTGCTTTTCAGAACTCCCGCTTAGCATTACACCCCCACAGCAGGCGCTGCTTCTGTATTCCCACAGTATCCCCATGTTTTTCTTGCAGCTTCTGCTGTGCCGGACGGCAAAGCTGCGCTGGCGGCTGCTCATTCCTCTGCTCTTGCTGTTGATTCCCGGGCTTGTTTTTACCAGCACTGCCGGATGGCATGTGATAGCATGGGTTTTGTTTGGCCTTTGGTGTATCGCCCCGGCGGCGGGCTGCGTTCTGGCCTGGGCGGCTTATGGACTTGGGCGGCGCGCGGCAAGGAAAGGAGGAGGCCCACTGTGAGAAATCAGAAATTGCTCCTCGGACTCCTGATCGTCCTGTTTGCCGGGCTGTGCCTGGTGATGCTGGTGTTCAGCGGCGGGATTTACGCTTTAGGGGGGCTGGCCGCCCTGATCCCCACCCTGGCCCTCCCCTCCGCCCCCTTCTGCGTGCTCCAGCTGGCCCTGTGCAGGTACTGCAAGGGCAGCCTGCTGCCCAAGCTCCCAATCCTTGTGTCCCTGCTGGGGGTTGTGGGGAGCCTGGGCTACATGGTGGAGTCCAACAATATCGAGGCGCTGGCCGGGTTCCTGTTTCTGGTCCCCTCCCTGCTGTGCCTGGTCGGCTGCGGGATGGGTTGGCTGATCTGGCGCTTCTCCCAAACTCATCTGCGTTAAAGGAGGGATTTCCGTGGATAACGCCATCTATATCGTCTTTTCCGCCACCCCCACCGGGATGGGCCGGCTCATCCGCAAGGCCACCCGGAACCGGTACAACCATGTGTCCCTCTCCCTCAGCCGGGACATCCGCAAAATGTATACCTTCGCCCGGCTCCACCGGGCCATCCCCCTCTACGGCGGCTTCGTTGTGGAGTCCATCCTGCGGTATCGGTCCTTCGCCGGGGCCGCCAGGGTGAAGATATGCCGGGTCGAGGTCCCAGAGCCCCGGCTCACCTACCTCCACAACTACCTGGAAAGACTGTGGAACGAGCGGGAGGAGTACATCTACAACACCCCCGCCGCCCTGGCTTCCCTGGTCCACCTGCGGCCCGCCATCTCTAAGGCCTACACCTGCGTCACCTTTGTCCAGGAGGTGCTGGTCCGGTTCCGGCTGGCCGGGGCCGCGGGGGCGGACAGCCCCACCGTCCGGGCGTTGGAGCGCCGTCTGGCCCCCTATGTGATCTACGAGGGGCCCGCCCCCTCCTCCTCCGGGGAGTGGGGGGAGGACGCCTACCCGGCCCAGACCACCACCCGCTACGCCCTCTATACCACCGCCCGCCACTTCGGCCGTCTGGCCCTGCGGGTGCTGACGGGGGTGGCTTGAATGAAAAACAAAGCGAACACCTATGGCATCATTCTTCTTGTTTTCATCGGCTGTGGGATCATGGCCTTTATTGAAACGGTCGTTGAGCCGGCATATGCGGTTAAATCCGCAATAAAGGTTGTGATTTTCCTGCTGTTTCCCCTGCTTTTTTCCAAAATAGCAGGCGTAAAATGGTTCGACCACTCCTTTGCGCTGGACCGAAAGCGCATTCTTCCGCTGCTCGCCCTTGGCTGTCTGATCTACGGGGTTATCCTGGGAGCATATGCGCTGACAACCAATCTCTTTGACTATGCCGCTTTGGTTCAGTCCCTCTCCGCCGACCAGAACGTGGAGCCTGCCAGCTTTGTCTGGGTCGCGCTCTATATCTCCTTTGGCAACTCGCTTTTGGAGGAATTTCTCTTTCGCTTTGTCGCCTTTCTGAAATTATCGGATTATACCAGCCGAAAAGCCGCCTATTTGTTCAGTTCCATTGCCTTTGCCGTCTACCATATCGCCATGATTGGAACCTCCTTTCCGCCGCCGCTGCTGTTCCTGGCCTTGATTGGTTTGACCGTCGGCGGATGTATGTTTGATTATGTGGACGAAAAGGGCGGGACCTTCTGCTATTCCTGGATGATTCACATGTGCGCGGATTTCGCCATCATGACCATATGGTATCTTCACATTTAGAAGGAGTCTTTCTATGTACTACGAGATCGTCCCTATGGACCGCAGCCACATCCCCCAGATCGCCGCCCTGGAGCGGGAGTGCTTCCCCGACCCCTGGAGCGAAAATCTGCTGGAGGACGCCCTCTTTGACCCCCAGGCCAGCTTCATCGTGGCGGAGGACGGAGAGGAGGGCAATATCCTGGGCTATGCCGGCCTTCACGCTGTGCTGGACGAGGGCTACATTGATAACATCGCCGTCATCCCCGACGCCCGGCGCCACGGGGTAGCTTCCGCCTTGCTGGACGTGTTCTGCCGCTTTGGAGCGGCGAATCTGGCCTTCCTTACCTTGGAGGTCCGCAAGTCCAACACCGCCGCCATCGCCCTGTATGAGAAGCACGGCTTCCATCAGGCCGGACTTCGCCCCGGCTACTACCAGCACCCCCGTGAGGACGCCCTCATTATGACCCGGGAGTTTGAAAAGGAGGAAGCGGAATGAACATTTTAGCCATTGAATCCTCCTGCGACGACACCGCCGCCGCCGTGGTAAAGGACGGGCGGACGGTTTTGTCCAGCTGCGTCTCCTCCCAGATTGAGATGCACACCGTTTACGGCGGTGTGGTGCCCGAGATTGCCTCTCGGAAGCACATTGAGGCCATCTCCGCCCTGGCGGACCGGGCGGTAGCTGACGCCGGGCTGACCAAAGCCGGCCTGGACGCCATTGCCGTCACCTATGCCCCCGGCCTGATCGGGGCAGTGCTGGTGGGGGTCAACTTTGCCAAGGGAGCCGCCCTGGCCCTCGACCTGCCTCTCGTCCCCGTCCACCACGTCCGGGGCCACATCGCCGCCAACTACATCACCCACCCCGATCTGGAGCCCCCCTTCGTCTGCCTGTGCGTCTCCGGGGGGACTACCGCCATTGTGGATGTACGCTCTTACACCGAGATGTCTGTTCTGGGCGGTACCCGGGACGACGCCGCTGGAGAGTGCTTCGACAAGGTGGCCCGGGTGCTGGGCATCGGCTACCCCGGGGGCGGCCCCATGGACAAGCTGGCCCAGGGCGGGGACGACCAGAAGTACCCCCTGCCCGTGGCCCACGTGTCCGGAGCAGAACTGGATATGTCCTTCTCCGGGCTGAAAACGGCCAGCCTGAACCTGATCCACAACGCGGAGCAGAAGGGCGAGACACTGGACCTTCCCGCCTTCGCCGCCAGCTTCGGCAGGGCGGTGAGTGACTCCCTGGTCCCCCGCGCCATGACCGCCGCCAAACAAATGGGCTACGGCAAAATCGCCGTGGCGGGGGGCGTAGCCGCCAACAGCCGCATCCGGGCCGACTTGCAGGCCGCCTGCACCGCCAGCGGGGACAGTCTCTTCCTCCCGGAACTGCGATACTGCGGCGACAACGCCGCCATGATCGGCTGTCAGGGGTTTTATGAGCTTCAGGCGGGGCACACCGCTGGCTGGGACCTGAACGCCTACGCTACCCGAGACATCTCCCTGGGGTAGCAGTATCGTGGAGGCGGATATTGGATTTTGCTGTACCTTCTGAGAACAGCCTTTGGCTATCCTCTCTGATTTAGAATGCTAATTTCCAAACGGCTTGTTTGCGTTATGTAATCCTTTCGCGCTTTGCCTCGAGAAAAACTTCTTGCATTTTGGCACATGTTTGTTGTAACCCCCCCTGAAACAATCGGGGTTTTCTGTTCAAATGTGGACAAGCCTGTGGAAAATGTGTAAAACTTTTTCTTTCGCCTATTATGTTTCGGTTTTATGTAAATTTACTGTTCTGCCATTCCACAGTACCCCAAAATAAAATGTGCCCCATAAAGTGGGCAGAGATACGGATAGCAACCTCAAGAAATGGACAGCTATGGTATACTGGAAAAAGAGGGCGGGCCATAGATGGATCCAAAACAGAAACGCAACAGCCTTGGGCTATATAAGACGGCGCTGCTGAAGGAAAACCCTTATACGCATGAGGTAAGAGCACGTCAGATTTCATTTACGGCGGAATTTAAGCGAATCTATTGGGCGCGGTGCCAAGCCGGAGAGTACATACCAGCCATCTTTGAGCGTCAGGGCTATGATCCGGAAATTCTAGGAATCGCGCGTATGTGCACGGCGTCAAACTGGAGAAAATGTGTGGCAGAGGGGCGTGAATTTTCAAGCGGCTATACAAATCGCGCCAAAAGCCACAGGAGAGCGGAAAAAGAGCCTGCTCCCGACGCCAGTGCCATGCAGCACGAACTGACTTATCTCCGCCAGCGGGTGGAATTTCTAAGAGCCTGTTTCATATCTCGGAGTATGCTGGATGGCGGCAAAGGGCTCGTCAGCCGGCGTGCTGAGAGATTTTAAACAGGCTCTAAGAAGCTGTACCAATAGCCTCAGTCAGCTGCGGTCCTCCTCGGCATTCAAACCAGCTTCCAGCCGGTGGCCTCTTTGCGTTCCCCAATGAATCTTGCATACAGTCCCGGCTGGTCCATCAGTTCCTGATGGGTTCCCCGCTGTACGATGCGCCCGCCGTCCAGCACCAGAATCTGATCCGCGTCCCGGACGGTTTTCAGCCGGTGGGCGATCATGATGATGGTCTTATTGCGGGTCAGCGCGCCGATGGCGGATTGCAGTTCCGCCTCGTTTTCCGGGTCCACGCTGGCGGTAGCCTCGTCCAGGATGATGATGGGAGCGTCCTTCAGCATGGCTCTGGCAATGGAAATGCGCTGCTTTTCGCCGCCGGAGAGAGTACCGCCGCCCTCGCCCAGCACAGTGCTGTATCCATATCAGCAGACACCGGGCCAGGGGCATAGCGCCGTTGGTATAGAGCAGCAGGGCGCACAGAACGATCCCCACGCTGAACACGCGGACAATCAGCTGCCGGGCCGCCGACCAGGGCACGATGGATTTTTCCAGGGCAAGGGCCTTTTGGCAGCTCGCGTCCACGGCTTTTTGGACTGCCTGGCCGTTGTCCTTTTCCAGCCCGTAGGACTTTACCACACTCATGCCCTGAATGTATTCCAGAACCGCCTCCACCAGATTCATCTGGGCGTGCTGGCGGGCAGGTGCGGTGCGCAGCTGCGCCCGTTGGGACAGCTCGGTCACGATCAAATAGCACAGGATGCCCAGAAGCGCAATGATTCCTACCCGCCAGTCGGAAAGGGTCAGGGCCAGACATAGGGCCAGCGTATTTAGAAAGCCTCCGATGACCATCACCAGGCACCGGGCGGCGGCATTTTCCACATCTCCCAAAGTCGTGGTCACCACGGCGGTGATATTGCCCAGGCTGTTGTCGTTGAAGTAGCCCATGGGGATATAGCGCAGGCGGTCGCCGATATGGACCCGTTTTTCCGCTGCCATGTGGTAGCCTACGGCGGTTTCCATATTCGTGGAATGATAGGAGCATATCGCCTTTCCGACAACCGAAACCGCCATCAGGCCCACCACCGGCCACACGCTGATGGGCCGTCCCGATACCAGCACATCCAGCGTCAGCAGCAGCGCACCGAACTGGACGGCGGAAAACACCGCGCCAAGAAAGGCCACCAGCATGGAACGGATCAGCAGCGATTTCCTGCTGCCGGCAAAAGCAAAGATTTTTTTCAAAACACCAAACATCAATTGTTCCTCCTCTCAGTCCGCATCTTGGGTTCCCAGATAGGCGCTCCACATCTGCGCGTACAGCGGACAGTTTTTCAACAGCGCGGCCTGTGTGCCCTGCGCCTCAATAACTCCCTGGTTGACAACCACAATGTTGTCCGCGTTGGCCACGGTGCCCAGCCTGTGGGCAATGACGATCAGGGTTTTGCCCCGGGTCAATGCGGAAATGGCCCGCTGGATCACCGCCTCATTTTCCGGGTCGATGCTCGCGGTGGCTTCATCCAGAATGACAATCGGAGCGTCCTTCAGCATGGCGCGGGCGATGGAAATGCGCTGCTTTTCGCCGCCGGACAGATGCCCGCCGCCCCCGCCGCAGATGGTGTCATAGCCCTTGTCCAGCGCCCGGATAAATTCATCACACCCGGAGGCTTTGGCAACGGCCTCCACCTCCGTGTCAGTGGCATCCAGGCGTCCAATGCGGATGTTGTCCCGGACTGTGCGGTCAAAGAGGTAATTGTCCTGGGAGACATAGGCAATCTGGCGGTTGAGCTGTTCCAGCGGAATCTCCCGCAAATCCACGCCGCCCAAGGTGATAGAGCCGCCGGACACGTCCCAGAACCCGGCAATCAGCTTGGCAATGGTGGACTTGCCGGAACCGGAGGGCCCTACCAGGGCAGTGACCGTACCGGGCCGGATCTCCAGGTCAACGCCCCGCAGAACCTCGCTGTCCGCCGCTCCGTAGGTGAAATGGACACCGGACAGCTTAATCTTCTGGCCCTTCAGGGCGGCGGGAATGTGGGGCCGCTCCAGCTCAGGCGCATTCAGGATTCCGGCAATCTCTCCCACATTGGTGCTCACCACCGCCAGCTCATCCACAAAGGACATGGCGGCAATCAGCGGTCCGGTCAGGCCCAGCGCCAGCACGATGACCGTCAGGAATACATCCACGGTCAAACTCCCGGCGGACCAGAGCAGCAGACCAACCGGCAGGATGGGCAGCAGGACGGCGGGCGTCACGGACTGCATGGTGGCCATATATTTCTGATTGTCCGCCATCCAATCCACATAATATTGGGCGTTTTCCTCCACTGCGCCGGAATACTTTTTGTAGGACCCGGCGGACTGGCTGAAGGCTTTGACCACCTGGATGCCGCCCACATACTCCACAATGGCATTGGCCATGCGCCGCCCCACCTCTACCGCCCCCTGCCAGCGGACGGCATAGGTCCTGCCACTCTGACTCATGACAACCAGGCCGATCACGGTCGTGACCAGCGAGGCCAGGCCCATTCTCCAGTCCAGCGCGAAAATATAACCGGCAATGGCCAGCGGAACCAGAATATTGGAGGTCATCTCCGGAAGCAGATGGGCCAGAGTGGGTTCCATCCCCTCCACCCGGTCCACGATGGTGGTTTTATACTGCCCGGAGGGGGTGTCCAGAATGGTCCCCATAGGTACTCGGGACAGCTTGGACAGCAGGGCCTTCCGCAGATCCCGCAGGGTATGATAGGTCGCGGTGTGGGAGACAGCGGTGGAGCAGGTGGAAAAGATGGATTTTCCCGCATACGCCGCCAGCAGCAGGCCGCACCAGGGAAGACACCCCTCCAGCCCGCCGCCGGACAGCAGCAAACGGATCATGGCCGCAACACAGAAATAGGCCAGCATATTGCAGGCAACGCCCAAAACCGCCAGCACCACCGCGCCGTAAAAGCCGCTGTAACAGTCTGCCGCCCAGCCCCAGAGCCGGGCGAAGGGGGAGGGTTCTTTGGTTGTGTTCATCGTAACAGCTCCTCTCAATTAGTTAGGTATGGCTAACTTATATGGAAAAGAAATGGGGACCTACGTGATCCCCAAAATCTTAAACCATCCGGCGGAATAGAAGTCCCGGAGACTGTTCATGTACTGCATG
>JAAWLY010000007.1 GCA_022798155.1 Lawsonibacter sp.
AATAGCTTTAAAGCTATTATACCATAGAGCTGGTGAAATTGTAAAATATTTTCTGAAAGTGTATCATTTTTTCAGCAATTCACCCATCGGCCAATGTAAAAAGAATCGAACAAGGAGGCAGCTTATGGCAACTGAATTTATCCGCTTTGGCAATATGTTCCCACCACAGGAGGCTGTGGAACGCCCATACATAATTGACCGAGATCCCTTTCATATTGCGGGAAACCTGTATTATGTGGGCAATCTTTGGTGTGCGTCTCACCTGATCGACACTGGCAAAGGGCTGATTCTGCTGGATGTTCCCTGTGCCTCTGGCCTGCCCGGCTTGCTCTACAACATTCAAAAACTGGGCTTCCAGGTGGATGATGTCAAGTACATCGTGATTTCGCACGCTCACACGGATCATTATGGTTCTGTCAATGCACTGGTTCACCGAACCCACGCCAAAACCTTTATGGGAGCGGTGGATACCCAGGATATGCTGAACAACTCCGAGCGTACCAAACGGCTGGATGCCGGCTTAGGGCCCTACAACGAGTCGTTTGTCCCCGACGTGCAGTTGGAGGATGGAGACGTTATTGAACTGGGAAATGTAAAAATGCGGTGCATCCTGACGCCGGGGCACACAATTGGCGTCATGTCCCACTTTTGGGATATGGATGTGGATGGAAGGACAGTCCATGTTGGCATCTACGGTGGCGCAGGCTATGGCTCTCTGTCCACAGAAGGACTAAAGAAGTTTGGACAGCCGCTGTCTATGCAGCAAACCTTTTTGGAGTCCATTGAAAAAGTCTGGGACGAGCCGGTAGACCTGATGCTGGGCAACCATCCCTTCCACAGCGATGAGTACCAGAAGCATCAGCGCCAGCTGGCAGGGGAACAGGACCCGTTTATTGACCCTGCCGAGTGGCATCGTTTTCTGACGGAGTTAAGAGATGGCTTTAAGGCGTTCCTCGCCTATACGCCGGAGCAGGCGGCCGCCCTCTTTGCAGAAACGCATCTGATGGAGTATTACGGCGATACAATTTAATGGCAGAATAAAAAGAACAGGAGGCTTTCATGATGAACCCTACCCTCGTTGCAGTACTTATGCTGGCCATTGTGGTTGGTTGTATTCTCTGGAATAAAATTCCGATGAACTTTGTCATGTTCGTCGTGCCTTTTGTATGCTGTCTGGCATTGGGCTTCAGCGTGCAGGAAACCAGCGGATTTATCCTGAATCAGATCAATTCGGTGATGGCTTCGGCCGGTTATATGCTGCTGTTTGGCCTGGTGTACTTTACCATGCTGACAGAGACCGGTATGTTTGAAATCATCATCAATAAAATGATTGGACTATTGGGCAAAAGAATGAATGTAGTGGTCGTTATGATTATAACCTCTATTATCAGCTGCATTGCCTATCTTACAGCCAGTATGTCCACCGCCTACCTCATCGTATTTCCCATTATGATTCAGATGTATAAGAAGTATAAAATGAGCGGTGAGGTCGCTTTTATCGTCTGTCAAACCGCCGTCAGCGCCATGTGTTGGCTGCCCTGGGGGATCGGTGTGGTTAATTCCGCAATGATGGCCGGCGTCAGTCCGGAGGAACTGGCCTCTGCTTCCATCCCTTGGGGACTGTGTTTTATCCCCGCAATCATCCTCCAGTGGATCTATTTTGCCTTTGACCACAAGAAGAAACACGGCACCTTGGGCCTGCCTCAAAACACGGCGGATGCCGCAGAAGCGGATGAGGTGGAAAAAGAGGCAAATCCCAATGCCCGCCCCCAGCTGTTTTGGTTCAACCTTGCGGTGTTTGTATGTGTTGTAGCTGCGCTGGCCTACTTTAAGATACCTTCCTACATCGTATTTATCGCCGGCTCCATCATTACCGCACTGGTTAACTACCCAAAGGATTTTGGTGCGATTTGGAACAAGGCTGGAGGAACTTTCTTCAATGTGCTGGTTATGCTGTTGGCAATCTGCTTTTATCTTGCTGCGTTCAATGCCGCCCCGGCAGATGGCAGTCAGCCGTCCATGGTCAACGCCTTGGCCAACGCAATGACGGGCATCTTGCCTGAGTTCCTGATGAAGTATATGTTTGTAATTTTCCTGATTTTGGTGGTGCCCATTGTCCACTTTATTCCTTATCAAGTCTACAACACCATGTATCCCCTGTTTATTTCGGTAGGTGCATCCTTTGGCTTTGGGTCCATGGCGATGATCGCCCCCTTCGTGTGTAACTTAGGCTTGGCTACCTCGGTTACACCTATGAACTCCGCCACCTATATCGGCTGCACGTTGTGCGAGGTGGATGTGGATCACTTCTGCAACTGGGGCGGCGTGGTAATGTTTATTACCAATTTGATTGTATTGGCGACCGCTTTACTTACCGGTGTGATGGTACTGTGACGGAAAGGAACAATATGGACAATACTTACGAAGTTATGAAGAAGTTGGAAGAAAAAACGGGCGACAGCACATTTTTTTCCGGGATGCTGGGAATGGAGCAAATCCCAACAGAAGCCCTTGCGGCTCTGGGCTCCAATGTTACACTGGAAGAATTTCTGGCAGAGATGAAAAAACATGGTCTGGAAGTTTCAATCAAATCCAAGAGCAAAGAACGAAAAACTGAGCCTCCTGATGAAGCGATGATCTCCAGTGTCCATCTTGCCTCAGCAGTAGAGGATACTGCTGAGAGCCGTGAGCGGTATTTGAGGGTGCGGGAGAAAGCACAGCAGAAGTTGGGTGAAACTGGATATATCCAAGCATTGATGGAGTCTGGAACCAGTACTTGTCAGGCTGTAATTGATGAGGTAGCATTGAGAGAGCTGAATACTGCCAGCTATCAGGGAGACTTCGGAGAATTACGTAATTTGTCTCAACAGCTAAAAAAGGAGGAGCGCAATGAAGATTAAGCCTTTCCCTGGTTATGAGGACCACCTTCTCAGCTATTTGTGCGAGGACAATGATGAGCTGAAAAAACGCCGTGAAGCGCAGGGGCGGGCGCTGATGTCCTACGAGCTGCCCCAAGGCATGACAATGGAGGATCGTGTTATCCCCGGCGGAGACGGACAGGCCATGAATATCCGCATCTATATTCCGGCCGATCTGCCGGCCAACGCTCCCATGGTGCTGGACATTCATGGAGGGGCTTTTGTAGGGGGCAATCTGGACATCGACAATTCCCGCTGTATTGCCCTGGCCCAACGGATTCCCGCCGTGGTGGTAGGGGTAGAGTACCGGCTCAGTGTGGGTGGAGTCCACTTTCCCGCCCCTCTCATGGATTGCCGCGCTGCCTACCTCTGGATGAAGGAGCACGGAACAGAATTGGGGGCAGATGGAACCAAAATCGGCATACACGGTTCCAGCTCCGGCGGAAATCTGGCCGCAGGACTTGCGCTGTATCTCCGGGATCACAATGAGCAGCCTCCCTGCCTGGCGGTATTGAACTGCGCTACTTATACCCCCGCTGTTGAGGAAACGATGTCTTTCCAGCAGCTCATTCAGTTGAAAATGGGCCCAGACAACAAGGCGCTTGGCGCGGAGGCGTCCTACTTGGGCGGCTATGACGGCACACAGCCCTCCTACTATGCTTTCCCCGCATTGTCTCCTGACCTGGGAGGACTTGGCGCGCACTTCATTATTGCCGGAGAGTATGACACCCTGCGGGACAGTGCGGTGGATTATGCTCAGAGGTTGCTCCGCAACGGGGTTCCTATAGAACTGTTTGTGGCAGGACGTCTGGGACATTGCTTTAGCTGTGCCCCCCATCCTTTCACTGATTTGACCCACGATTTGATTTCTGCAGCGTTCCAGCGTGAATTCGAGTTGCTGGATCACCTCAAGAAAAATATGTAATTGTGTCTTCCTGGGGATTTTTATTGAAATGCTCAGTTGACAGTAGGCCTCCTACCTATTCTTGAAAACAGCAGTGGTCTTGCAAGACGGATCACTGCTGTTTTTACAAAATTCAGAGCTTGGAACGGTGAAACCCAATTAAATCAGAGGTTTCTTTATCTGAATATTTGGACTCCGGCTCAATCAAAACAGGAAAATCTTCCAGTTATCTTTTGGATTCATGGGGGAGCTTTTGTAACCGGATATGGTCATTCATCCCATTTCAGTGGGGAGGCATTTGCCCGGCAAGGTGTAATTTTAGTTACGATCAACTATCGGCTCAATATTTCTGGCTGGTTGGTCCATCCGGAGTTGTCCGCCGAGAGTGAAAACGGTGTTTCTGGCAATTACGGTTTAATGGACCAAATCTATGCGCTCAACTGGGTTAAACGAAATATTCACGCCTTTGGTGGTGATCCAAATCGAATTACCTTGGCCGGCCAGTCCGCAGGGGCCATGAGTGTAAATTATCTGCTCCATTCCCCTGTTGTAAAGGGCAACTTCCAAAGGGCGATCATGCAGAGCGGCGGCGGACTGATGGCTTTTCCTGATATGACATATTATCGCACGGTCCATGAAGCGGAACTTGTAGCAGAAACTGCCTTGAAGCAGGAACTAAAAGTAGAGAACATCCAACAGGCTCGTGCGCTCAGCGCTAAAGAACTGCTTGAACGTTGGATGGCTGCAGGGCCTGGAGGCTCCAGACTGCAATGCAGCCCGGTTATTGATGACTCATTTTGAAGAGCTCTTTGGATAAAATCGCCGGTAAGTCTGCATATGCTCATGTCCCAACTCTCTTAGGATACACTACAGGTGAAAACATTCCAATAATGCCTACCCCAGATGATTTTCGGACCGTCATGGAAAAAGATTTGGGCGATTGGGCGGAAGAATTCTTTCAACTTTGCCCGTTGGAGGACAAAACAGAGTGGGAAAAGTTCAAATTTTATAGCTGCAGCGAATTGTTGCGATCCTCCTGTGAGGCCTGGGCAAAGCTGGTGGAACAGCAAAACAATCCACCCGCTTATGTCTATACACTTTCCCGACACCTTCCTGGGGATGATGCCGGGGCATTCCATGGTTCCTGTCTAACCGCTGTCCATGGTTCCAGTATATTGAAACGGCGCTATTCTTTCCCGGCTCTCCCGTTTCCTTCAGCCGCTTTTCCCACTTCTATATGGTCGATCTCGATACCTTGAAAACCTGATGTGTTTCCTCTGCGGGACATAAAATAAAAATCGCCTGAAAAGTTTGAAAAACAAACAAATCAAGCGATTTCTGGCACGCCCGAAGGGACTCGAACCCCCAACATTCAGAACCGGAATCTGACGCTCTATCCAATTGAACTACGGACGCACATCTTAAAAGCGCTTTGCTATTATAACAGATTTGCATCCTTTTGTAAAGGGGTAAATTAACAGTTGGGCGAGAAAAATTTTAGCTTCAGGGCTGTATATTCTGATAAGGGACGAACTCCTCTGCCCGGGGGTCGTCAAAGACCTTGGCAAAGACCTCGCCGTCCATTGTCTCATGGTCCAGCAAGTACCGGGCGGTGATTTCCAGCTCCCGGCGGCAGCGGGTGAGGATCTCCTCACACCGGACATAGGCGGAGTCGATGAGGAGACGGACTTCCTCGTCGATGACTGCCGCCACCTCTTCGGAGTAGCTCTTTGCCTGGGCCATAGAGCGGCCGATGAACACCTCGTCGTGGCCGCTTTCAAAGGTGACGCTGCCCAGTTTTTCGCTCATGCCGTAGCGCATAACCATATTTCTGGCAATGGCGGAGGCCCGCTGGATGTCGCTGCCGGCGCCGGTGGAGATATCCCCCAGCACCAGCTGTTCAGCCACTCGGCCGCCAAGGCAGCGGGCGATCTGTTCCGTCAGCTCCTGTTTGGACTGGTAGGCCCTGTCCTCGTCGGGGAGGGAGATCGTCATACCGCCGGCCTGACCTCTGGGGATGATGGTGATTTGATGGACAGGGTCGGCTGTGGACAGCTCGTGGATGACCACAGCGTGGCCCGCCTCATGGTACGCTGTGAGCCGCCGGGTGTGGTCGGTAACCACGCGGCTGCGCTTCTCGGGCCCGGCGATGACCTTCAGCATGGCCTGATGGAGGTCGGCCATGGTAATAAAGCGCTGGTCCGCCCGAGCCGCCAGCAGAGCCGCCTCATTGAGCAGATTTTCCAGGTCAGCCCCAGTGAAGCCAGAGGTTGCGCGGGCTACGTCCTTCAGCACCACATCCTCGGCCAGGGGTTTCTGCCGGGCATGGACCTTTAAAATGGCCTCTCGGCCCTTGATGTCGGGCAGTCCCACATAGATCTGCCGGTCGAACCGGCCGGGACGCAGGAGGGCGGGGTCCAGGATGTCCTGGCGGTTGGTGGCGGCCAGCACGATAACGCCCTCGTTGGAGGCAAAGCCGTCCATCTCCACCAGCAGCTGGTTCAGGGTCTGCTCCCGCTCGTCGTGGCCGCCCCCCAGGCCGGTACCTCTCTGGCGGCCCACGGCATCGATCTCGTCGATAAAGACGATGGCGGGGGCGTCCTTCTTCGCCTGGTCAAACAGGTCCCGAACCCTCCCCGCGCCCACGCCCACATACAGCTCCACAAAGTCGGATCCGGAGATGGACAAAAACTGTACTCCGGCCTCGCCGGCCACCGCCTTGGCAATGAGGGTTTTGCCGGTGCCCGGAGGGCCCACCAGCAGCACGCCCTTGGGGATGCGGGCCCCCAGGGAGGTAAACTTCTGGGGATCACGGAGAAACTCCACAATCTCCTGCAGCTCCTCCTTCTCCTCGTCCGCTCCGGCCACATCGTCGAAGGTGATTTTTTTCTCCTGGTCGGACAGAGTGCGGGTGCGGGCGCGGCTGAACCGGGCGGCCCCGGGGGCCCCGCCCCCTCCGCCGGCCCCGCTTCGCTGGCGCATCATCAGGTACCAGAACAGACACAGCACCACCGCCGCCACCAGGTAGGGGATCAGGTTATACCACCAGGCGCTCTCCATGCCAGGGGGGTAGTCGAATCCCTTCAGCACGCCGGAGTCCAGCTGCTGGTTGACCAGCTCCCGCATGTCGTCATAAAAAATGGCGGGGTTGGCGATGTGGCAGCGCAGTCTGACGGGCTGGCCCTCCTCCTGGGTTCGGAGGGTGAGGGTCAGGGTGTTGTCCTCCAGCGTGAAATACTCCACCTGTTCCTGGAGGAACAGGGTGCGGATCTCGCTGTAGGTATAGACGTGATCCTTGCTCGCCCCCATCTCCTGCAGGGCGGTGACGGCAAACAGGGCCAGCAGAGCCAGCAGCAGATACATGGCGATATCCCGAGGGCCAAAGCGTCTCATAGGCATAATCCTTTCATACTCAGCCTCTCTCTTCCAGGGAGGCTTTATTCGCCCCCGTAGATTTCCGGCTTCAGGATGCCGATGTAGGGCAGGCTGCGGTATTTTTCAGCGTAGTCCAGGCCGTAACCCACCACAAAGGCGTCGGGGATGGAAAAACCGCAGTAGTGCAGCTCCACCGGCTTGGTGCGGCGATCCGGCTTATCCAGCAGGGCGCACAGCCGGACGGAGGCGGGATGGCGGTGCTCCAGAATGTTCAGCAGATAGCTCAGGGTATTGCCGCTGTCCAAAATATCCTCCACCACAATGACGTTGCGGCCGGTGATATCCTCCGACAGGTCCTTGATAATCTGGATTTGGCCGCTGGAGGTGGTGCCGCCGCCATAGGAGGACACAGACATAAAATCCAGGGTGCAGGGCAGTTTGACCTCCCGGCACAGGTCGGCCAGAAAGACGAAAGAGCCCCGGAGGATACCAACGAACATGATCTCCTGGCCGGAGTAGTCCGCCTCGATCTGCCGGGCAATCTCTGCCACCCGGTTTTTCAGCTGTTCCTCAGTAAATAATATCTCCTGAATATCGTTCTCTAGCATAGAAATATTCTTCCTTTCTAATGATATCCTATGAGACAGGGGCGGATATCATCCGCCCGCGCAGAGAGAAGGACCATCCTGTGCGTCTTTGTACATGCCATTATTTTACTCTGCAGGGGAAATCACAATATGCCAAGCCTCTCGGTTCGCCTGGGCGGCAAAGGCCCGATCCGGTCCCAGACCGGCCACGGCGGCCACCTGGCCGCCGCACTGGAAAACAGGCAGCACATCCCGCTGGAAACGGGGAAGTTTTTCCTCAATCATCCATTTTTTCACCGTTTTGCCCAGCCGGCCCGGAAGGCTGAGCCGGTCGCCGGTACGGCGGGAGCGCAGTTCCAGGCTGGGGACGTGCTCCCGGTCCAGCCAGAAGTCCCAGGGACCCTGGGGCTGGCCGGTGTAGACCTCTTTCCCGCAGGAGACGTGCCAAGGGCCGCAGTCCAGCCGGCCAGGGAGGGGCATTGCCCCCTCTTCCAGCGGGATGGGGCCCAGGCGGGGGAGAAGAAGCAGCTGCTCATAGGAGCGGCGGGCGTTGGTGTTGTGAGGCAGATAGATTTGCCCGGAAGGGGCCCCACCCCGGCACAGTCGGAGCAGGGCGGTGAGGTGGGCGGCGGAGCAGTTCTGGTCTCCTTCCCACAGTCGGCCCAGCAGCAGCCGCAGGGCCCGGATGGCGATGGGGTCGGGGGCAGAGGCAATCACCGCAGCGTTGATGGACAGGCCCTCCTGTGCGGGCACGGCCCTGTCCGCCAACGCCCGGGCCAGATCGGTAAGGCAGCGCTCGTCCTCTTGAAGCCGAGCGGCAGTGTCTACCAGGCGGGCGGCAAAGCCGGGGGAGATATCCTCCAGCACGGGCAGCACCTGGTGGCGGATGCGATTGCGGGTGTAGTCATCGTTTTGGTTGGAGCTGTCCTCCATGTGGGGCAGGCAGAGGCGGGTCAGGTAGTCCTCCACCTGCTGCCGGGTGACGGTAAGCAGAGGACGGACGATGTCCTCCCGCCTGGGGGGGATACCCCCCAGGCCCCGCAGGCCGCTGCCCCGGGCCAGGTGGAAGAGGATGGTCTCCACGTTGTCGTTGGCGGTGTGGGCGGTGGCAATAAGATTGGCCCCCGCCTCCTCTGCCGCCTGGCGGAGAAAGGCGTAGCGCATGTCTCGGGCGGTCTCCTCAACGCCGGTCCCCCGGACCCGGGCCTGCCCGGCCACGTCGCCGGAGCCGGTGTACAGCGGGACGGCTGGAAGGACGGTACCGTCCCGCTGCCGCTGCTCTCCGCAGCACAGCTGGACGAACTGCTCCACAAACCGCTGGTCCCGGTCGGACTCCGCCCCCCGCAGCCGGTGGTTATAGTGGGCGGCGGTCAGGCGGAAGCCCAGCCGGCTCCGGAGCTGGTAGAGGGCGTGGAGCATAGCGATGGAGTCCGCTCCGCCGGACACGGCGCACAGCACCGTGGACCCGGCGGGGATCAAGTCCTGCTGGCGGATAAAGGTTTCAACAGTCTTTAACATGGCAGGACCTCCGTTTTATGCAGGGGCGGCCTGGGGCCGCCGCCGGATAGGGGTAACAGTCAGGGGATGGGGGTGATTTCCGCCGCCAGATGAAAATTAGAGGTATAGCTGACCCGGTAGCGCTGGGCATGCTCCAGGTTCCAGGGGATAGACTGGCTCTCCCGGAAAGGCCGCTCTCCACTGGGGGAGAACTCCATGGCGCGGGGAACCAGAATGTCTATCCAATGGCTGCCAGGTTCTGTGCTGATGATGTGGCAGCGGAGGGTCAGGCTCCGGTAGCCGCTCCCCCACATGCCGGGGAGGCGGCCGCTCTCCACATTGGGGTGAATCCAGACCTCCGCCGTCTCCAGCTGGCCGCGCTCCACCTGTTCCAGCTCCGCCTGGAGCTGGGGGATATGGACCAAGGGGGCGATAGGCGCGGGGGCCGGGGCGTCCATAAAGAGGATTGTGCCATACCAGACCAGCACCATGATGGCCAGCGCGATCTGGATCAACAGATCCATGAATCTGCCTACGGCAATGGCGCTGAACTGATCCAGCTGTTCTTTCAGCTCCTTCCGCCGCCGGTCCGGACCGAAGCCGCTGAGACAGGTGAGGGATATAAACTCATCCTCCAGCCGCCCCTCCAGAGCCTTCTCCTCCGGACGGTCCCGAAAAAAGCGGAGGACAGTCACAGCAATCAGCCGCACCTGGATTGCAGCTCCAATGGCGAGTATCAGGACCACGCCCCAGTAGCTGCGCAGATAGCCGGTGAGCAGGTCGTGGGCGGGGGAGACCTCCCCCATGGCGGAGGAGCGAAGCCAATCGACAAAGGGAGGGGAGATGGCCAGCGGCACCAGGAAAAAACCCAGCAGGCCCCAGCCGATGCCGGAGAGCATCTGCCGGACAAGCCGCCAGCCAAGCTGGCCGACGGTGGGATCCCCCCCCATCTCAGTACTCCTCCCGCCGCCGCTCCGCATCGGTGAAGGTGGTGAACTCGGGGGTCCACTGCAGCTCTACTGTGCCCGTCTCGCCGTGGCGGTTCTTGGCGATGATGCACTCGGCCAGGTTGGGGGTTTCCGACTCCCGGTTATAGTACCCGTCCCGGTAGAGGAAGAGGACAATGTCCGCGTCCTGCTCAATGGCCCCCGATTCCCGCAGGTCAGACAGCATGGGCCGCTTGTCCTGCCGGGACTCGTTGGCCCGGGACAGCTGGCTCAGGCACAGCACCGGGACATTCAGCTCCTTGGCCATAATCTTCAGGGAGCGGGAGATGTCAGAGACGATCTGCTGCCGGTTCTCGCCCCGGGTGTTGGTTTTGCCCCCGGCGGACTGCATCAGCTGGAGGTAATCGATGACCACCAGGCCCAGGTTGTCCACCCGGCGGCATTTCGCGTTGATGTCAGCCACGGTGACGCTGGAGTCGTCGTCAATAAGGATGGTGGAGCGGTTGAGGGAGTCGGCCGCGGCGGCCACGCTCTCCCAGTCCTCGTCGGTCAGTTTGCCGGTAACCAGCTTTTTGTTGTCGATGAAGCACTCGCTGGAGATTAGCCGCAGGGCCAGCTGCTCCCGGCTCATCTCCAGGGAGAAGAAGGCCACCTTCTTGCCCGAGCGCTTGCCCGCGTCCAGCAGGATATTCAGGGCCATGGAGGTCTTGCCCATACCGGGCCGGGCGGCCAGCAGAATCAGGTCGGAGTTGTTCAGGCCGGAGATAGCCCGATCCAGGTCCTGCAGGCCGGTGGACAGCCCTGGGATGGCGCTTTCGCTGGCGGCCAGCTCCTCCAGGCGGCTGTAGACCTCGATAATAATATCGGAGATGGGGGTCAGCCCCCGGGCGGCCCGCCCCTGGCGGATGGCGTAGATGCGCTGTTCCGCCGCCTCCAGAATGTCCTGGCCGGTGGCGGTGCCCTCCTGAATCATAGCGGTCAGCTCACCTGCCGCCTCCGCCACCCGGCGCAGGAGGGTTTTGTCCTTGATAATCTCAATGTACTCCCCCACGTTGGCGGCGGTGGGGGTTGTGTCCATGAGCTGGAGAATATAGCCCCGGGACTGGTTTTCGTCGTAGTAGCCGTTTTGCTTCATGTTCTCCAGCACCGTCACCGGGTCGATGGTGAGGGAGTAGTTGAACATGGTGTAGATGGTCTCGTAGATCTCCTTGTTCTGGCGGATGTAAAAGTCGTCGGTGCGCAGCTTGTCGATAACCTCTGAGATGCAGCGGGGGTCGATGAGCATGGAGCCCAGCACCGCCTGTTCCGCCTCTACGCTGTGGGGCAGCTGCTTGAGCAGCAGTTCGTCTGTCTCTGTGGGCATAGGATCACCTCCTGATCGGATCGCGGGGCGCGCCAGGTTGTCGCGTTTTACCCATAAGGATCAAGATTTTACCCCTCTACCACCAGCACGTTTACCGTGCCGCTGACCTCGTAACCCAGCTTGGCCTTAATCTGGTAGCTGCCGCAGGACTTAATGGGCTCGTCCAGCGCCAGCTTGGTCTTGGGGATGGTGATGGCGTGCTGGGCGGCCAGGGCGTCGGATATCTCCTTGCCGGTAACGGCGCCGAAGAGACGGCCCCCCTCGCCGGCCTTGGCGGTCACCTTGACCATCAGGCCCTCCAGCTGCTTGGCGGTGGCCTCGGCCTCCGCCTTTTCGGCGGCTTCCTGGGCCTTCCTGGCCTTCTCCTGCTGCTTCATGGTGTTCAGGTTTTCCGCGGTGGCGATTACCGCCAGCTTCCGGGGCAGGAGGAAGTTGCGGGCGTAGCCGTCGGAAACCTCCACCAGCTGCCCTTTCTTGCCCTGGCCCCGCACATCCTGCTGTAAAATGACTTTCATGTGAATCAATCCTTTCTGAATTATGCATTGTATATATTGAATTCGGGAAAAGGCCCCTTTGGCAAAGGGGCTCCCGGCGAAGCCGGGTGGGGATTGTGTTCGCGAAGCGAACGTACGAAGTACACGAAGTTTGCGCAGACCGTGTTTGCTTCGCACATTTCGCCTGCGGCGAAATACAATCCTCCGCCCCAGTGTGCGCACTGGAGCACCTCCTTTGCCAAAGAAGGCTTTTATTCCTCCTCCAGGTACTGGTCAATGGCCCGTGCCAGGTCCCGGGCCACCTCGTCCACAGACTTGCCGGAGATCTGTCCCCCGGCGGCGGCGGCGTTGCCCCCGCCGCCCAGCTTCTCCAGGATGAGCTGGACGTTGGTGTCCCCCATGGAGCGTCCGGAGATGTTCACCCGCTCCCCATCGGGGGAGATGACGAAGGAGGCGTCGATGCCGATGATGTTCAGCAGCTCGTCGGCGGCCTGGGCGGCGGTGACCCGGCCCACCGGGCGGTCGGCCACCGCCACGGCGATACCGTCCCGGTAGAGCTTGGCGTTCTGGATGATGGAGTACTTGGCGATGGTGCCCGCCAGATCGTTCTGGAAGAGCTTTTTCACCTCGGCGGTGTCCGCCCCGGAGCGGCGGAGGAAGGCGGCGGCTTCGAAGGTACGTCCGCCGGTGCGCATGGTGAAATTCTTGGTGTCCAGCACGATGCCGGCCAGCAGGGCCTCGGCTTCCGCCCGCAGGAGGTGGTTGGGCTCCATGATGTACTGGAGCAGCTCGGTGACCAGCTCGGAAGCGGAGGAGGCGTAGGGCTCGTGGTAGTTCAGAGCCGCCCCCTCGATGTAGGTGGCCGCCCGGCGGTGGTGATCGATGACCGCTACCCGGTTGCAGGACTGGAGCACCTCCAGGGCCTGGACCTGCTCAGGGCGGTTGGTGTCCACCACCACCACAAGGGACTTGTTGTCCGCAATCAGCAGGGCATCCTGGGGCATGAGGAAGCAGTCGTGGTATTCGGGCAGCTGGCTCAGCCGGTCAATCAGCTCCTGGGCGGGGGGTGACCCGGCCTCTCGGATGATGTGGGCGGGCACGCCGTTTTTCCGGCACAGAGCGCACACCCCGGCGGCCGCCCCCACCGCGTCGTTGTCAGGCATCTTGTGGCCCATGATAAACACCTGGGAGGAGTCGGAGATCAAAGAGGACAGGGCGTTGGCCATAACCCGGCTTTTCACCTTGGTCCGCTTCTCTGTCTCCTTGGACCGGCCGCCGTAGAACTCAAAGGTGAACTTGTTGCGGATGACCGCCTGATCGCCCCCCCGGGACAGGGCCATGTCCACCGACAGGTTGGCGAAGTCCAGCAGCTCCCGGAAACTGTCGCCGTCGGTGCCCACGCCGATGGACAGGGAGGCGTTCATGCCACTGGGGTTGACCACCTGATGGATGGCGTCCAGAATGTCGAATTTGCTCTCGATAAATCGGCCCAGGTGGCGCTGCTCAAAGACGAAGAGATACCGCTCCCGCTGGTAGCGGCGCAGGATGCCCCCGGCGTCAGCCACCCAGTTCTCGATGCGGCTGTCGATCTCAGCCATCATGGAGGAGCGGTCGTTTTCCGAGAGATTTTTCAGCAGGTCCTCATAGTTGTCAATCAGCAGCACCGCCGCCACCGGGCGGCTGGACTGGTACTGGTCCCGGGTTAAACACAGTTCGGTAACATCCACCCAGTAGGTGGTAGCCAGAAAGCCGCCCCCCCGTCCGCCGGCCCGAACCAGGTGGCCGTAGACCTGAAAGCGCCGGCCCGCGTAGGTCACCTCGGTGGGGCACTGGTTTTTCCCCTCCATCAGCCATCGGGAGTCGAGGTCGGGGATCAGGTCGGACAGCTTGGTGTCGTACAGGTGCTC
The DNA here is from genome assembly GCA_022798155.1 of Lawsonibacter sp. Classification (GTDB taxonomy): domain Bacteria; phylum Bacillota; class Clostridia; order Oscillospirales; family Oscillospiraceae; genus Lawsonibacter. The sequence goes on from JAAWLY010000007.1 coordinate 13,993, forward strand.
CCGCTTGTCAGTGAGGCGGAGAAAACGGTCATTGGTCCAGATGATGTCGTCGCTCTCCGGCCGGAAGAGCACCATGGGCAGGGGAGAGTTAATCATAGTGTCCTTGGTGGCGGAGTCTACAGTGCCGGTGTAGTTGTCCAGATATTTGTTGATTTCCCGGCGCCTGCGCTGGGCGTTTTCCCGGCTGTACAGGGCCAGACAGGCCACCACCGCCAGCTCCAGGCCGGCCAGCGGCCAGGAGAACAGGGCGGACAGCAGAGCAAAGGCGATCAGGCAGATAAAATACAGCCGGAAGCTGGGCTGCAGCAGCTTGTTCAGTTTTCGGTTCAACAGAGGAAGCCCCCTCCCGATGAATTTGGAATAAATGGCACAAGCGAAACCAAAGGTATTTTATTATATCAAATCAAAGCGTGAAGTACAAGTATAAAATACAACGTCTTACCACTTGACCGGAACAAAAATGCTGTTATAATAGAGGTTACTTTAAGTCCTGTATCCACAACCGCGAAGTAAACTGCGCCGCTGTGAATGCAGGTCTTGGAACAAGCTGACAGGAGGAATTTACAAATGGAAATTAAAATCACCCGCGCCCAGACACTGAAAGAGAAGCCCGACTCCTCCACTCTGGTGTTTGGCAAGGCCATGACTGACCACATGTTCATCGTGGACTACGACGCCGGCCAGGGCTGGCACGACCCCCGCATCGTCCCCTACGGCCCCCTCCAGATCGACCCCGCCGCCAAGGTGCTCCACTACGGCGAGGAGATCTTCGAGGGCCTGAAGGCCTACCGCACCGCTGACGGCTCCATCCAGCTCTTCCGGCCCAAGGACAACATCGACCGGATGAACAAGTCCGCCGCCCGGTTGTGCCTGCCCCAGATCCCCGAGGAGCTGGCCCTGGCCGGCATCACCAAGCTGGTGGAGGTGGAGCAGGACTGGGTGCCCCATGAGAAGGACACCTCCCTGTATATTCGGCCCTTCATGATCGGCCTGGACGCCGCTCTGGGCGTCCACTCCTCCCATCATGTGCAGTACATCGTGGTGGTTTGCCCCGTGGGGGCCTACTACCCCGAGGGGCTGAATCCCGTGAAGATCTATGTGGAGGAGCAGGACGTCCGGGCCGTCAAGGGCGGCATGGGCATGGCCAAGACCGGCGGCAACTACGCAGCCTCCCTCCGGGCCGGCGACCTGGCCGAGAAGGCCGGCTACAGCCAGGTGCTGTGGCTGGACGGCATCCACCGCAAGTATATTGAAGAGGTGGGCTCTATGAACGTGATGTTCAAAATCGCCGGAAAGATCCTCACCCCCGACCTGAACGGCTCCGTGCTGGACGGTATCACTCGCCGCTCCTGCATCCAGCTGCTGAAGGACTGGGGCTACGAGGTGGAGGAGCGCCGCATCTCCGCCGAGGAGCTGTTCGCCGCCGCCGAGAACGGCACTCTGGAAGAGGCCTGGGGCACCGGCACCGCCGCCGTGGTCTCCCCCATCGGCGAGCTGGCCATGGGCGACAAGAAGGTCACTGTCTCGGGCAACCAGATCGGTGCGATCACCCAGAAGCTCTACGACGAGCTCACCGGCATCCAGTGGGGCCGGGTGGCCGATCCCCACAACTGGATTATGAAGCTGTAATCCCGAAACATGGCCCGGAAGCCTCAGCTTCCGGGCCTGCTTCTTTACAAATGGAACAATCTGCGATATACTGTAGCAATCCCAAAACAGCGAGGAAGCCTATGAAAAAAATCATTCCAATTCTGATATTGGCGCTGCTCCTCCCCTCCTGCGCACCGGCGGGAAGGCCGGAGGCCCGGCTGACGGTGGTGTGCACCACCTACCCCATCTACCTGTTCGCGGCCTTCGTCACAGAGGGGGTGGAGGGGGTGGCGGTGGAGCGGCTGGACACCGGCTCCACCAGCTGCCTCCACGACTACACCCTGTCCATGGCGGATATGAAGAAGCTGGAGCGGGCGGACGTCATCGCCGTCAACGGCGCGGGGCTGGAGGAATTTCTGGAGGACGCCCTGGCCGCCTCTGACGCAGTGGTGATCGACTGCTCGGAGGGGGTGGAGCTGCTGGAAAACCTCTCCCATGACCACAACGAGGATGACCATGACCACGACGGCCACGACCATGGCCACTGGGACCCCCACTACTGGATGGACCCGGAAAACGCCCGGATTATGGTGTCCAACCTGCGCAATTACCTGGTTCTTACCGACCCGGACTACGCCGCCGCGTACGAAAAAAACGCCTATCGAAGTGACATTGCGCTGCGTGTTTACCAGGAGGAGATCATGGGGGATGTGTGGGAGAAGTATTCGCCTCAGCTGGGGGAACCGCCTGTGCTGATTACCTTTCACGACGGCTTTCAATACTTTGCCAAGGCCCTTGGCATCGAGCTTCTCGCCTCCATAGAGGAGGAGGCGGGAAGCGAGGCCAGTGCCCGGGAGATCGTGGAGATCACGGAGTTGGTGAAAGAGTATAACATCCCGGTGATCTTCACCGAGGTCAACGGCTCCGACGCCACCGCCCGGGCTATCGCCCGGGAGACGGGCTGCCGGGTGGCCCAGCTGTCCATGCTTATGGACGGCCCGGAACCGAAGGCGTCTGATCTGGAGCTGGGCAGACTGTGCAATTATTTCAACTATGGAAATAATGTGGTGACGGTGGTAGACAGTTTTGCCGGGAGAAGGGTGGTGCCGCAGGGATGAGAAAAATCAAACACGGTAAGCTGGCCGCGGGGTGCGCCGACTCCTGCTGCCTGAAATTGGAGGGACTGAACGTCCAGCTGGAGGGGGACTCCATCCTGGAGGATGTGTCCTTCCACCTCCACTGCGGGGAGATTGTGGCGCTTATCGGCCCCAACGGGGCGGGCAAGTCCACCCTGTTCCGCAGCATTCTGGGCCAGATGAATTATAAGGGCAAAATTACCTTCTCCCCCGCCGGGGGGCCGGCCATCCGGCTGGCGGACGGGGGCCTCACCGGCGGGGCCCGGCCGCTGGTGGGCTACGTCCCTCAGGCCCCCAGCTTCGATAGGGGGGACCCGGTGTCCGTGCTGGACTTCTTCACCGCCGCCACGGCAAAGTGGCCGGTGTGGCTGCCCATCCCCCAAAAATACCGGGACCGGGCGGCGGCCTGTCTGGAGCGGGTCCACGGGGAGGACCTTCTGGATAGGCCTATGGGCGGACTGTCCGGGGGACAGCTTCAGCGGGTGCTGCTGGCGCTGGCGCTGGAGCCGGTGCCCCACATTCTGATTTTGGATGAGCCTCTGTCCGGGGTGGACATTGAGGGGGAGCACCAGCTCCTGGACATGCTGGACGAGCTGCGCACCCAGTACGACCTGTCCATCTTTCTGTCCACCCACGACTTCGCCACCCTGGGCCAGTTTGCCGACAAGGTGATTCTCCTGAACCGCCGGGTGTTGAAATCCGGTCCCCCGGACGAGGTCCTGTCCTCCCCGGAGTTCTTTGAGACCTTCCATCTGCGGATGGGAAAGGGGGGAGTAGAGTGAATCTCTGGTATTCCATCGTGGACCTGCTCCCCTTCGAGTGGGCCGTGTCGGGACAAATGTACTTTATGAAAAACGCCCTGCTGGCGGTGCTGGTCATCACCCCCCTGTTTGGCATTCTGTCCACCATGGTGGTCCACAGCCGGATGTCCTTCTTCTCCGACGCCCTGGGCCACTCCGCATTCACCGGCATGGCCATCGGGGCCCTGTGCGGCTTCCACGAGCCCACCTGGGCGGCGGTGATTTTTGCTGTGCTGTTTGCGCTGCTGTTCAACGTGGTGCGCCGCCGCTCCGCCCTGGCCAGCGACACGGTAATCGGGGTGTTTTCCTCTACCGCCGTGGCTCTGGGCATCTTCCTGTCCACCCTGAACGGGCGCTCTTTCACCAAATTTAACGCCCTCCTTGTGGGCGATATCCTGTCGGTGGAGCCGGCTAAGGTGGGCCTGCTGGCACTGATCCTGCTGGCGGTGGTCCTGCTGTGGCTGGCCAGCTTCAACCAGCTGATGCTCTCCGCCGTCCACCCCGCCCTGGCGGACAGCCGGGGGGTCCGGGTCTTCTGGCAGGAGACAGTGTTCTCCATGGCCATCGCTGTGGTGGTCACCCTGTCCATGACCTGGGTGGGCCTGCTGGTCATCAACTCCCTGCTGGTCCTCCCCGCCGCCGCCGCCCGGAACGTGGCCCGGAACATGGGGCAGTACCACCTGTTCTCCCTGCTGGGAGCCGTCCTGGCCGGGGTCGCCGGGCTGATGACCTCCTACTATCTGGGGGGCTCCGCCGGCGCCGCCATCACCCTGTACCTGGCGGTGTGGTTCGCTTTGACATTTTTGGTGCGGAAGAAGTAAGGTAATTTAACCTTAAATGATCCCCTTATAGATTTTTTGTTTATTTTTCACAAAGCATTGTTACTTTGTTGATTATTTTATCGACAATTGAACAACTATGTGATAAGATAAAGTAGCAATCAGCAAACCACTGTATTAAATCAATAAAACGGGGAGGAAGGTCCAATGTGGCATATAGTTGGGACACACAGAGCGGGTGCGTCCCCTGTAACAAAACAATGGACAGAAAAACCGCTCCCTGTCCTCCTTCATAGGTGTTTATTTTAAGAATGAGCGATTGTGAAAGAGATGTATTAAATGTATAAAAAATGTTTACCAATATGATGGATATGAAAGACTTGGAAAGTGGCATATGATCGATGCGTATTATGTACTTTGGTAAAAGTAACGATACCTGAGAGGCGGAACCGGATGGATAACAACAAAATCAAGGACAAGAAAACATTTAAGAAGTGGATGTTTCCCTGGTGTTTATCGGCTGTGCTGAGTGATATCACGTTTTTCCGGAGTTTCAACCACCATAACACGCCGACTGACCTGCGAATTTTGTACGCTGTCAACGCAGTCCTTTTTACCTCAATTGCTGTTTATTTGATTTGGAGCTACCAAAAAAAGTTTGGAAAACATCAGGAAAAGGACTAAACAAACAGGCCCCCGCGAACGTCGCTTCGCAGGGGGCCTGTTTCCGCTTTTCCTACTCTGTAAGGGTGTTTTTTAATCCTCAATATCCACCAATATGTTGTCCGTCCCGTGCTCCTCAAACTCGGCGATGTAGGCGTCGATGCGGCTGGTAAGCTCGGCGTAATTGCTCTCGTCGATGGGGGCGTCGTCCATATCCCGGCGGGCCAGGTCCTCGGCCAGGATCTCGAAGAACACGTTGTTCTCATATTCCACAATGGCCTCGTGGATGCCCCCCTCCACAAAGGCCCGGGAGGGGATGATCTCCCCCTGATACAGCTCGGCCAGCTGAGGCATCCCCTCCAGGGCGGCCCGGCCGAAGAGCAGGCTCTCCACCTCGTCGTAGTCGGCAAAGCGCTGGTCGCCGCGGGTAGAGTTTAAAATCCAATTTCCGATGTACACCAAGTCCAGCAGCCGGCGAAACTGCTTTTTATTCAGCTCCAAATTCATCGGGGCCCCTCCTCTCCGGGCACGAAGCCGTTCATATAGCATTATAGCCTCCATTTTCAATTTGTCAAATGGAGAAACACGGCAATTTCACTTGTTTTTTCAGATAAAATGACATACAATGAAGGAGATACTTTACAGAATCGGCCAAACTGTGTATAATACCACCGTTCGTCCCAGGACGGACCAGGAAAAACACAGCGATAGGAGGCCCCTATGGAAAAGGAAGTGGTTATCTCCATCAAGGGGATGCAGAAATACGAGGGCATGGCCCCGGACGTCACCGAGCTGGTCACCAAGGGCCGTCTGGCCCGGGAAGGGGAGAGCTACATTCTCTCCTATCAGGAGAGCGAGCTCACCGGCCTGGGGGGCACCCTGACCACCTTTCAGGTGGAGGGTGACCAGGTTACCCTGCTGCGGGTGGGAGAGTTTAACTCCCAGCTGGTGTTCCAGGAGGGGCGCCGCCATCTGTCCATGTACAATACACCTTATGGCGCAATGGCCATCGGTGTGAATACCCGCCACCTGCTGGCCCAGCTCAGCGACCAGGGGGGCGACATTGAGGTGGACTACGCCATTGAGGTGGACCACGCTCTGGCCGGCCGCAGCGTTTTCCGCATCAGCGTGAAAGAGGCAGGGGGCGGCCTGGAGAGCTTGAAGCAGTAATTTTGTAGGACGCGACGGCGCGTCGTTTTTCAGGCAGCATCCCGCAATATTGCGGCGGGCCGGGGCCTTCCCGCCCTACACACAGAATATAGAGAACGAGGTGCAAACAATGACAAACATGATTCAGTCCGCCAAGGACCAGGTGGCCGCCCTGACCCAGGCGGCCTACGAGAAGGCCGGGGCGGCGGGGGTTCTGCCCGCCGGGGCCGCGGTGAAGGCCACCATCGAGATTCCCAAGGACACCGCCCACGGGGACTACGCCTCCTCCTTTGCCATGGCGGGGGCTAAGGCAATGCACATGGCCCCCCGGGCTATCGCCCAGGCCATTGTGGACAATCTGGAGCTGGAGGGCAGCTATTTCAACAAGGTGGAGATCGCCGGACCAGGCTTTCTCAACTTCACCCTGGGCCCAAAGTGGTACGGCGACGTGCTGTCCGCCGTGGAGGCCGAGGGTTCCGCTTACGGCTCCGGCACGGAGGGCGGCGGCAGGAAGGTGATGGTGGAGTTTGTCTCCGCCAACCCCACCGGCCCCATGCACATGGGCAACGCCCGGGGAGGCGTGCTGGGGGACACCCTGGCCAGCGTCCTGGCCCGGGACGGCTGGAAGGTGTGGCGGGAGTTCTACGTCAACGACGCGGGCAACCAGATCAATAAATTCGCCCGGTCCATCTACGCCCGGTGCATGCAGCTCACCCTGGGTGAGGAGAACTACCCCTTCCCCGAGGACGGCTACCACGGGGAAGACATCAAGGAGCTGGCTCAGGGCTTTTTGGCTCAGGTGGGCGATGCCTTTCCCGGAGACGCCTCTGAGGAGGGCTGGCTGGACCAGATGGCCCAGTTCGGCCTGGAGCGGAACATCCCCAAGATGGAATCCGACCTGAAAAAATACGGCATCACCTATGACCAGTGGTTTTTAGAGTCCTCCCTCCACAGCAGCGGCTTTGTGGCCGATACGGTCGCCTTTCTCAGCGAGAAGGGCTGGACCTATGAAAAGGACGGGGCCCTGTGGCTGAACACCACCCAGCTGCTGAAACAGAAATACCTGGCCGAGGGCAAAACCCAGGAGCAGGTGGACAAGCTGGATTTGAAGGACGACGTGCTCCGCCGGGCCAACGGGTTCTACACCTACTTTGCCGCCGACATCGCCTACCACCGCAACAAGTTTGAGCAGCGGGGCTTCGACCTGGTCATCAACATCTGGGGGGCCGACCACCACGGCCACGTGGCCCGCCTCCAGGCGGCTTTGGACGGCCTGGGACTGGACGGCTCCCACCGGCTGGTCATTGTGCTGATGCAGCTGGTCAACCTGCTTCAGGACGGCAAGCCGGTGCGCATGTCCAAGCGGACGGGCAAGGCCATCGCCCTGCACGACCTGCTGGACGAGATCTCGGTGGACGCCGCCCGGTACTACTTCAACAACCGCACCCCTTCCAGCCCACTGGACTTCGACTTGGACCTGGCTGTCCGCCAGGACAGCGAGAACCCGGTGTACTACGTTCAGTATGCCCACGCCCGGATTTGCTCCTTGCTGGCCCGGCTGGCCGAGGAGGGGGCGGCTGTCCCCGCCGCCGATACGGCAGACGCCGCCCTGCTCACGACAGCGGAGGAGCTGGCCCTGGTGAAGTCCCTGGCCCAATATCCGGAGGAGCTCCACCTGGCCGCCCGGGACTACGACCCCAGCCGCATCAACCGCTACCTCACCGCCCTAGCCGGGGACTTCCACCGCTTCTACAACGCCTGCCGCCTGAAGGGTGAGGAGCCGGCCGTCCTGGCCGCCCGGCTGAAGCTGGCCGACACGGTGCGCTCGGTACTGGAAAACGGTCTGAATCTGCTGGGCGTCACCGCCCCGGAGAAGATGTAAATGGATCTGGACGCACTGGAACAGGCCCTGAAAACCCGCGCCCCCGGCCTGATGGATTCCCACCGCGCCTACGCGGTGCTGGTGCCTCTGGTGGACTATCACGGAGAACCCCACCTGCTCTATGAGGTCCGGGCAAAAACCCTGCGCCGCCAGCCGGGGGAGGTGTGCTTCCCCGGGGGCCGGATGGAGAACGGGGAGACCCCGGAGGAGTGCGCCCTGCGGGAGACCTGGGAGGAGCTGGGCATTCCGTCGGACCGGGTCAAGGTGTTGGGGAGGCTGGACTTCATTGCCCACCGGGCCAACTTCATTATGTACCCCATCCTGGGACTGGTGGACGCCGGCGCGCTGTCCCCCCATCTTCGCCCCAGCCCAGACGAGGTGGAGGAATATTTCCTGGTCCCCCTGTCCCACTTGCTGGAGACGGAGCCCATCGAGTATGAGTACGAGCTGATCCCCACCCCGGCGGAGAACTTCCCCTATGAGCTCATCGGCATCCCCAGGGACTACAAGTGGCAGCATGGCAGGGAAAATGTCCCCGTCTACCCCTGGCAGGGGCGGGCCATCTGGGGGCTTACCGGACGGATTACCCGAAATTTTGTTCAGATATGTAAGAAGCTGTACCAATAGCCTCAGCACGCATCTTTCCGGCCAAAATTGCCCTTGGCATCGTAAAAAAATCTTGAAATACACAACGTATTCCCGGGATTTTTTGCCTTGCCAACGACAATTTTCTCTCGTAAGTCCGCATACTTTGGCGAATGGTACAGCTTCTAAGAGCCTGTTTCATATCTCGAAGTATGCTGGATGGCGAAAAATTTTTCCGCCAGACCAGGCAAATTTTCGCAGGAATACTGGGTGTATTTCAAGAAAATTTAACGCAGTATGGCGGCAAAAGGCTCGTCAGCCGGCTTGCTGAGAGATTTTAAACAGGCTCTAAGACTCCCGGCTAAGCCGGGGGTCTTTTCCTTATTCTTTTTCCCGTTCCGCCTTTTCCCTCAGCGCCTTGATGGCGCAGTCCAGGGCGGGGATGGACTTGGCGGTGCAGTACTGCTTCATGTGTTCCAGTTCCCGAATGGCCTCTTTTGCTGTCATGGCACTCACACTCCCTTATTTTTATGGTTTTATGATACCACAAATCGGAAGAAAACGCAAGGCGCGGCCATCCCACCGCTAGGATGATCTTACCTCTTTACAATCCAGGGGTCAAGCCGTATAATAAGAGGGAATTGTCAAGAATTGACAAAATATTCCTGAAAAGGAGTGTTTCCCATGAATCGTAAATTGATTCGCTTAGGGGCCCTTCTCGCCGCCCTGGCAATCATCCTGACCGCCTGCGTGCCGGGCGGCGGGTCCTCCTCCCAGCCCTCCGCATCCCAGGACACGCCCGCTGACGCCAGCCAGAACTTGCCGGCAGTTGAGGTGATTCAGCCCGAACCTGAACCGGAGCCCATTGTGTCCCACTTGATGGTGGCCGGCGACGTAATGAGCCATACCCCGCTCACCAACGACGTCTATGTAGCCGAGACGGACAGCTACGACTATACCCATGTTCTCCAGTTTGCCGCCCAGCAGCTCCAGCTGGCCGACTACGCCGTGGCTAATCTGGAGACCCCCCTGGCCGGCGGACAGCACACCGGCTACCCCCGCTTCAACTCCCCGGACGAGTTGGCCTATAACGTGAAGGAGGCGGGCTTCGACCTGTTGTCCACCGTGAACAACCACACCCGTGACAAAGGGATGGACGGCCTGTTCCGCACCATCGACGTGCTGGACGAGGCGGGGCTTGCCCATGTGGGCACCTACCGCACCCAGGAGGAGCGCGACGAGAACCACGGCATCTATGTGGCCGACGTGGGGGGCATCTCGGTGGCTTTCCTGGCCTACACATACGGGCTGAACGGCTTTCAGCTGGACTCCGATATGATGTACGCCGCCAACGTGTATAATCTGGACTACTACACCACCCTGGCCAATCCCAACTACGACATGCTGGCCGAGGACATGGCCGCCGCCCGGGCGCTGGATACAGACATGATCGCGGTGATTATCCACTGGGGCAATGAGTATCACGCCCAGCAAAACACCTACCAGGAACAGGTGGCTGAATTTCTGGTGGGCCATGGGGCCGACCTGGTGCTGGGCGGCCACCCCCATGTTCTGGAGCCCTATATGACCATCACCGGCCAGGGCCCTGACGGCCAGGAGCGGGAGGGCTTTGTGATCTACTCCCTGGGCAATTTCATCTCCAACCAGTACTTCCCGGACAACCACTGGCAGGACCTGGCCACCAAGACCACGGTGATTCTGGACCTGGAGCTGACCAAAGATCCAGGGGGAAACACCTCCCTTACCGACGTGCGGTACACCCCCTACTACATGCTCCACCGGAACAACAAGCCTGTCGGTGAGCGGAGGCACCTAGTAAACGTCCACCAGTCTATGGAGGAGTATGAGGCCGGAACCAGTGAGCTGATCGACGCCCGGTCCTACGCCGCCCTTCAGGAGGCCTTGGACTTCTGTCACGAGGTACTGGGGGCCGAGGGGGACAGACCCTCAGAATAACATAGAAAAGCGCGCCCGCCAAAAGCGGGCGCGTTCCTTATTGGATAAAAAGCTGAGACCAAGCGTAGCCCCGGTAGCGGTTCCCAGTGTTTTTTTCTGAGCCGATGCCGATTTTTGTGTAGTTTTCGTTGAGAATATTGGCCCGGTGCCCCTCGGATTTCAGCCAGGCGTTTACCACCTGCTGGGCATCCTTGTAGCCGGTGGCCACGTTTTCCCCCACATAATCGGCGGTAATTCCCATCTCGGCGATGGCGGTCTTATAGCTGGAGCCGTTGGGGCGGGTGTGGCTGAAGGTACTTACACACTCCTTGGCCCTGACCTGGGCCGCGCCGCACAGGGCGGGGTTCAGCTCCAGGGCGGACAGCCCAGCCTCTGCCCGGGCCTGGTTGACCAGCGCCAGAATTTCGTCCATAAAATCCCGCTGTTCCTGGGTAAACCGGGCAAAGGGGTCCTCCTCCTCGCCCTGATTGGCGGGCGGGAAATCAGCCATGGGGACGCGGCTGTCGTCAACCTCGATGGAAAGGTTCCCGTCGTTATCCAAAAGCGCCGGTCGGGAGAGGCCGGCACTCCACATCAGACATCCAGCGCACAGGACCGCCAGCAGCGGGAAAATAAACTTCTGCTTCATAGCGACCCCCCCTTATCATCGGGCAACAGGGTTTTGCGCCGTTTGAGGAACAGGGTCAGGGTGGTAGCGGAGGCCAGCATATCCGCCACCGGCTCTGCCACATAGATGCCCATCACGTTGTGGGTCACCATAGGCAGAATAATGGCCAGAGGCACCAGCAAAATCACTTTCCGCAGCAGGGCCAGGAACAGGCTGGTCTTGGCCTGACCCATGGCCATAAAGGCGGATTGGCATGCCATCTGCGCCCCGAAGGCCCAGATGCCCCCAAAGAAAATGGGCATGACCTTCCCCACCAGCTCCACCAGCTCACGATTGTCGTTGAAGATGAGGGCCAGAGGCTTGGGGAAGAGGGAGACCAGAATGCAGGTGGAGATGGTGAGGGTGAGGGTGGTGCGCAGCAGCAGCCAGAAGACCTGCCGCACCCGCCGGTAATTTTTGGCCCCGAAGTTGTAACTCATAATCGGCTGCACCCCCTGGGTGATCCCCTGGATGGGCATGACTACCATCTGCATCACGCTCTGCATTACGGTGATGGTGCCCACATACAGGTCGCCCCCGTAGCGCTGCAGGCCGGAGTTGAGCACCACCGTCACCAGGCTCTCGGTGGACTGCATGATGAAGGGTGCGATGCCCAGGGCGGCGATGCTGCTCATCACCTTGCGCTCCAGGCGCATATTTTTAGGGCGAATGCGCAGGCCGGAGCGCCGGGAACACAGGAAGCCCGCCACCCAGCAGGCGCTCACCCCCTGGGAGAGGATTGTGGCCAGGGCCGCCCCCTTTACCCCCATCTGAAGTCCGAAGATAAGCAGCGGGTCCAGGGCGATGTTCAGAATGGCCCCGATGAGCACCGAGCACATGGCCACCAGGGCCTGGCCCTGGGCGGTGATGTAGGCGTTAAGCCCTAGGGCCAATTGGACAAAGACGGTGCCCACCAGGTAGATGGAGATATAATCTAGGGCATAGCCGATGGTGTCCTCCGAGGCCCCAAAGGCCATGAGCACCGGCTCCTTGATGATGGTAAACAGGGTGGTCAGCACGGCGGCCATAATCAGCAGCAGGGTGGTGGAGTTGCCCAGGATTTTCTCCGCCCCCTCCCGGTCCCCCGCCCCAAGGCGGATGGACGCCAGGGGGGCGCCCCCCATACCGGCAAAGGCGGTGAAGGCGGAGATCAGCATCAAAATAGGGAAAGTTACCCCCAGGCCAGTGAGGGCGGTGCGCCCCACCTCTGGGATGTGGCCAATATAGATGCGGTCCACAATGTTATACAGCATGTTGATGAGCTGGGCCGCCACCGCGGGCAGGGCCAGCTTGACCATCAGCGGGCCGACAGGGGCGCTGGCCAGCGCCTCCTCGCTTCTATGGGACTGGGACAAGGGCACGTTCCTCCAATCAGTTCTGCGCCCCACCCCGCTGGGCAGGGGCGCGTCCGGGTTTTGATGGTAAAGGGCAGTATATCACAAATTCCGCTGAAAGGGAAGGGGCTTGAATCTGATTGCCCCTTGTATTCTCTGTCGGATTTTGCTAAAATACCTGTGCTGTCCCACCTGCGCCGGCAGCAGGAGTAGGTGGGAACATATGGAGCAGTTTGTCACTTTTATCGTGTCTGCCGCAGCAAATGTAGCCTCCTACTATATTTGCAAATGGCTTGACAGACACGGCAAGGGACGTAAGACTATCACTGCAAAAGCGTCCCCTGGAGAGCTCCTAACCTCTCCGGGGGACGCTTTTTGCGGTGGGAACATGGATGCAATTCGTCACTTTTGGCTTTCGCCACGGTTCTTATAGCACAGCTGGCGCTGTCATTGCAAGAGAAATTTGGGGGTATTAAAACCTCGCTCCGCCGAACTCGGCCAGTTTGAGCCCCTTGTTCCGTTCAGTGACCCACTGGATGGACCACTGGGAGGCGAAGAGCAGCAGCTGGTTGCCCTTGTAGTCCTCCACCAGCTTGGCGTCGTTGGGAAGGAGGAGATCCTCCTCCTTCAGGGGCGGGGCCTCCTCATCCTCCTTGACGATCCACCGCAGGTATTCGAAGGGCAGGCCCTCCTTATACAGCTCCACGTTGTATTCGGAGCGCAGCCGGTACTCCAGCACATCAAATTGCAGCGTACCCACCACACCCACGATGACCTCCTCCATACCGGAGTAGGGGGTTTTGAAGATCTGGATGGCCCCCTCCTGGGCGATCTGCTCCACGCCTTTGAGGAACTGCTTGCGCTTCATGGTGTCGATGGAGCGGATGCGCTGAAAGTGCTCAGGGGCAAAGGTGGGGATGGGGTCGAACTGGAACTTTTTTCCTGGGGCGCACAAGGTGTCCCCAATGGAAAAGATACCCGGGTCGAACACGCCGATGATATCCCCGGCGTAGGCCTCCTCGATGATCTCCCGCTCGGCGGCCATCAGCTGCTGGGGCCGGGACAGGCGGATTTTTTTCCCCTCCTGAATGTGGTAGACCTCCTTGTCCGCCTCAAACTTGCCGGACACCACCCGCATAAAGGCGATGCGGTCCCGGTGGGCCTTGTTCATGTTGGCCTGGATTTTAAAGACAAAGGCGGAGAAGTCGTCGTCGAAGGAGTCGATCACCTCGTCCCCCGCCTTCCGGGGCAGAGGGGCGGTGGTCATGCGCAGGAACTCCTCCAGGAAAGGCTCCACGCCGAAGTTGGTCAGAGCGGAGCCAAAGAATACCGGCGACAGCTTGCCGTGGCGCACCCGCTCCAGGTCAAAGTCGCAGGAGGCCCCGTCCAGCAGCTCAATCTCGTCCACCAGCTGCTCCCGCTTGGCCGCGCCGATCAGGTCGGCCAGGGCAGGATCGTCGGGCTCGATCTGGGTGGCGGTGGCCGCCCGGGCGTTGGTGTTGGAGGTGAAGTGGATCACTTTCCGGTTCTGTCGGTCGTACACCCCCATAAATTCCTTGCCGCAGCCGATGGGCCAGTTCATGGCGTAGGTGTCGATACCCAGCTCGTGCTCCAGCTCCTCACACAGCTCAAAGGGGTCCCGGGCCTCCCGGTCCATCTTGTTGATAAAGGTAAAGATGGGGATATCCCGCATGGCGCACACCTTGAACAGCTTCCGGGTCTGGGCCTCCACGCCCTTGGCCCCGTCAAT
>JAAWLY010000200.1 GCA_022798155.1 Lawsonibacter sp.
TGGGCAATGCCGCTGCCCATGGTGCCGGCGCCGAAGATTGCTACTTTCATAACTGTGTTCCTCCTAATATTTTTCTTCCCCTCCCGGCCCTGCGGGCAGGGACGTAACATGGGGAGATTTTTGCCGGACCCTCCGGCGGAGACGGCCGGAAACCCGGCCCCGCTCTCTTGTCTATCAGTATAACTGTTTTTTTCCGGAAAGGCAAGAAAAAAATCACGCCCCGCCCTCGTCCGCCGCCGCCGGGGACGGGACATGTAAGATTCTGTAAAAAAGTCGGATTTACCTTGCGGCCATCCCGGTTCTGTGCTACAATAGACACAAGAAACCGGTCGAATCGTGTGGAGAGGAGATGAACGCTATGAGCAGCGGCCAGATTGCCCCGGCAGAGGCCCGGCTGGGGCCGGAGCTGATGGCAGAGGTATGCAAGGCGCTGAACTTTGATCCCGCCGCCTTTGCAAAGCGCCACGGGGAGGAGTTTACCCATCTGTACCTCAGGGCGGACGGGATGCTCAACTATGTGGGGGAGGAAATTGTGGCCTACCTGGCAAACCGGATCAACGAGTGCCTGTCCAAGGCGGAATATGCCCTGCTGTCCTATATGGAATACGCCGGGCGGGAGCGGAAGGACCAGGACTCCGATCTCTTTGCCCACGCGGTGGCCCGCTATTTAAAGGTCCGCAGGCAGGTGGGCAGCGATTGGGTCTACGCCTTTGAGGGGGAGGAGGCCAAGGCCCGGTGCCTTTCCAGCTACCCTCAGATGTATGCCATCGCACAGGCCATGTATAATTTTGCCCTGGAGTCCGGGGAGTTTAAAGAGGTGGCCAGGACGGACGGCCCGGAGGCCTGGCCCAATCCCAGAAAGGTAAATCTGTAGCAGAACGGAGGCGCGGAGGAATCCGCGCCTCCCCTTTGCTAAAAAATGACGTTTTTCCTGCAAATTTGCCTTGCGAGGTGCAGGAATTTATGCTAAAATAGCGGGCAGTGAAATCTGATTCCCGACAAAATTAGAGAGAGGAGAGAAACAGCCATGTCCAATGGAATTTCCATGGAGCGGGTGGAGGAGATCATCGACGGCTATGACTGTCAGGTCCACCACCTCATCGCCATCATGCAGGACATCCAGGCGGAGTACAAGTACCTCAGCCCCGCGGTGCTGGAGCACATCGCCCGGAAGCTGGGGATCGGGGTGGCCAAGGTGTACAGCGTGGCCACCTTCTACGAGAATTTTTCTTTGGAGGCCAAAGGAAAATATATCATTAAGGTGTGCGACGGCACCGCCTGCCACGTGCGCAAGTCCCAGCCCATCTACAACGCCATCCGGGAGTACCTGGAGCTGGAGGGCAAGCAGAAGACCTCCGCCGACGGTCTGTTTACCCTGGAGACGGTGGCCTGTCTGGGGGCCTGCGGCCTGGCCCCGGTGGTAACGGTGAACGACCAGGTCCACTCCAAGATGAGCCCGGAGCTGGCCATCGACCTGCTGGAGAGCTTGAGAAAGGAGGACGCCGCCAATGCCTGAGATGAACCGTGAACGTCTGGAGGTCCGCCGGGTCAAGGCCAAGCGGGCCCTGTCCTATCAGAAGCGGCAGATTCTGCTGTGCGCCGGCACCGGCTGCATCGCCGGCGGCTCCCTGAAGCTGTACGACTACTTTAAGGAGGAGTGCGCCCGCCGGGGGCTGGACGTCTACGTGGGCCTCACCCAGGAGAACGAGACCGAGGATGTGTCCGAGCCCAAGGGGGACGGGGTATACCTGAAAAAGAGCGGCTGCCACGGCTTCTGCGAGATGGGCCCCCTGGTCCAGATCGAGCCCGAGGGCATCCTCTATACCCACGTCCAGCTGGAGGACTGCGACGAGATCATCGAAAAGACCATCATGAAGGGTGAGGTGGTGGACCGCCTGCTCTACGAGCTGGACGGCGTGAAGTACACCAAGCACACCGACATCCCCTTCTATCACCGCCAGCACCGCATTGTGCTGGAGAACTGCGGCACCATCGACGCCGAGGACATCGACGAGTACCTGGCCAAGGACGGCTATGTGGCCTTTGAGAAGGCCCTCTTCGAGATGACCGACGAGGCCATCTGCCAGGAAATTCTGGACTCCGGCCTCCGGGGCCGGGGGGGCGGCGGCTTCCCCGCCGGGCGCAAATGGGACAGCGTGCGCAAGCAGCCCAAGGGCAAGAAGTACGTGGTGTGCAACGGCGACGAGGGCGACCCCGGCGCCTTCATGGACCGCTCCATCATGGAGGGCAACCCCCACTCCATCATCGAGGGGATGCTCATCGCCGCCATCGCCGCCGGCAGCGACGAGGGCTACATCTACGTCCGGGCCGAGTACCCCCTGGCGGTGGCCCGGCTGAAAACCGCCATCGCCAAGGCGGAGGAGATGGGCCTGCTGGGCGACCGCATCCTGGGCACCCAGTTCTCCTTCCGCCTCCACGTCAACCGGGGCGCCGGGGCCTTTGTCTGCGGCGAGGGCTCGGCCTTGACCGCCTCCATCGAGGGCAACCGGGGCATGCCCCGGGTCAAGCCGCCCCGGACGGTGGAGCACGGCCTGTGGGCACAGCCCACCGTGCTCAACAATGTGGAGACCTTCTCCGCCGTCCCCCTTATCATCCGCAACGGCTCGGCCTGGTTTCAGTCCATCGGGACGGAGAAGTCTCCCGGCACCAAGGCCTTCGCCCTCACCGGCAACGTGGTAAACACCGGCCTGATCGAGGTCCCCATGGGCACCACCCTCCGGGAGATCATCTTCGACATTGGCGGCGGCATCAAGGACGGCAAAAAGTTCAAGGCCGTCCAGATTGGCGGTCCCTCCGGCGGCTGCCTCACCGAGGAGCACCTGGACCTGCCCCTGGACTTTGACTCGCTGAAAAAGCTGGGGGCCATGATCGGCTCGGGCGGCCTGGTGGTGATGGACGAGGACACCTGCATGGTGGAGGTGGCCCGGTTCTTCATGAACTTCACCCAGAACGAGTCCTGCGGCAAGTGCGTCCCCTGCCGGGAGGGCACC
>JAAWLY010000201.1 GCA_022798155.1 Lawsonibacter sp.
CTACCGCATCCGCTATATCGAGCACCACCGCCAGGGCACCAAGTGGTGCATCTTCCCCATGTATGACTTTGCCCACCCCATTCAGGACGCCCTGGAGGGCATTACCCATTCCTTGTGCTCCCTGGAGTATGAGGACCACCGGCCCCTGTACGATTGGGTCATCAACAACACCGACGTGCCCTCCAAGCCTCGGCAGATCGAGTTTGCCCGGCTGGGCATCAACTACACCGTCATGTCCAAGCGGAAGCTGCGCAAGCTGGTGGAGGAGAATTATGTCTCCGGCTGGGACGACCCCCGCATGCCCACCCTGTGCGGCCTGCGCCGCCGGGGCTATACCCCCGCCGCCATCCGCAACTTCTGTGACCGCATCGGCGTGGCCAAGAACACCTCCACCGTGGAGTACGGCTTTTTGGAGCACTGCCTGCGGGAGGACCTGAACGACCACGCCAAGCGGGTGATGGCCGTGCTGCGGCCCGTCAAGCTGGTGATTACCAACTACCCCGCCGGCCAGAGCGAGAAGCTCACCGTGGAGAACAACCCCCTGGACCCCTCCGCCGGGACGCGGGAGGTGACCTTCTCCCGGGAGCTGTGGGTGGAGGCGGAGGACTTCCTCCCTGAGCCCGTGCCCAAGTACAAGCGGCTCTACCCCGGCGGCCCCGAGTGCCGGCTGAAGGGGGCCTACCTCATCAAATGTGTGGGCTATGAGACCGACGAGGCGGGCAATGTCACCGAGATTGCCGCCGAGTACGACCCGGACAGCCGGGGGGGCGACCCCGCCGACGGCCGGAAGGTGAAGGGGGCCACCATCCACTGGGTGGACGCCTCCACCGCCGTGGATGCGGAGGTCCGCCTGTACGACAACCTCTTTGCCGACGAGAACCCCGACGGCGGCGACAGGGACTTCCTGGACTGCCTGAACCCCGGCTCTCTGGAGGTGCTCACCGGCTGCAAGCTGGAGGCCTCCCTGGCCGCCGCCCAGCCGGCCGACCGGTTCCAGTTCCTCCGCCTGGGCTACTTCTGCGCCGACTCCAAGGACTCCAGGCCCGGGGCTCTGGTCTTTAACCGGGCAGTCAGCCTGAAGGACAGCTTCAAGCCCGGAAAATAAGGAAAAATAATTCTGGCCCGCCCCCAATGGGGGCGGGCCTTGCTGTCAGGCTCTGCCGGACTCAAAAATAACGGGATATCCCTGGCAGCTGACCATGCCGCTCTTTACCTCCACAGTCCCCTCCCCGGCCAGATTCTCATACCGGCCGTCGGGGGCGTCCACGGGGACAGGGACACAGCTCCCACGGACGCTGAAGACGCCCACCAGCTGCCGGTCCCCCTGGCGGTGGACGGCCCGCAGCACCTCTCCGGGCAGGGCATCCACCTGGTAGACGCTGTCGGTGAACAGGGGGTGCTTCTTCAGGGCACACAGCCGGCGCAGCTGCCGGGAGCGGTCCGGGCCGGACCAGTCCACCGGGTCCCGGTCGAAGAGGCTGGGCAGGTGGCGGTCCCCCGCCTCCTGGCCGCCGTAGAGCAGTGCGGCCCCCTTCTGGAAGAAGAGGAAGGCGGTCCAGTTGTCCAGGGCCCGGCTGTCAGGGATGAGGAAGGCCGCCCGGGGCTGGTCGTGGTTCTCCAGATACCGCAGCTTCACGTAGTTGCCGGGGTAGATGGTCTCCTGCTGGCTGACGGCCCGGGCGTACTGCTCCAGGGGGAGCTCCCCCTTCAGACAGGCCGTAAAGGTGTGGTAAACATCGTACTCATAGCAGATATCGAAGGCCTCAAAGGCCTGGGAGTCGGACAGGCAGCTGTGGCCCAGCCCCCGCATGGCGGAGATGAAGGGGGGCTCCACCGTCTCAGCCAGCCAGAGGCAGCCCGGGCGGACCTGCTCCACCTGGGCCCGCGCCTCCTTCCAGAAGTCCAGGGGCACCAGGGAGGCCACATCGCACCGGAAGCCGTCCACCATGGAGGCCCAGTATTTCAGCGCCCCGATCAGATAGTCCCACAGCCCCCGGTGGGTAAAATCCAGGTCGATAATGTCGGACCAGTCGCCCACCTTATTGCCGAAGGAGCCGTCCGGCTTGTGGAAAAACCACTCCGGGTGCTCCCCGGCCAGAAGGGAGTCGGGAGAGGTGTGGTGATACACCACGTCGATGATGCACCTCATGCCCAGGCCGTGGATGTCGTCCACCAGGCGGCGAAAGTCCTCCAGGGTTCCGTACTCCGGATTGACGGACAGGTAGTCCCGGATGGCGTAGGGACTGCCCAGCGAGCCCTTGCGGGCCTTCTCCCCGATGGGGTGGATGGGCATCAGCCAGATCACGTCCGCCCCCAGCTCTTTGATTCGGGGCAGGTCCCTCCGCACCCCCTCAAAGGTCCCCTCCCGGGTATGGTTGCGCACATAGACGGAGTAAATTACCTGATTGCGGTAAGCTTTGCTGGTCTGTTCTGCCAAGGCTGGATTCCTCCTTACAGCTTCATTTCCAACGTATTATAGCACATGAAAAAACGGACTTCCAGCCGTTTGAGGAAAAAAATCCCGGGCTCCGGACGGACCGGAGCTCGGGACTGACAGAGGGCTTATCCGCCCAGGTAGGCCTCCTTGACCTGGGGATTGACAATCAGCTTGTCCGCGCTGTCCGACAGCACGATCTCGCCGGTCTCAATGACGTAGCCCCGTTTAGCAATGCGCAGGGCCTGATTGGCGTTCTGCTCCACCAGCAGGATGGTGGTGCCCGTCTTGTTGATGTTTACAACGGTGTCGAAGATCTGGTCCACCAGCAGGGGGGACAGGCCCATGGAGGGCTCGTCCAGCAGCAGCAGCCTGGGGGAGGACATCAGGGCCCGGCCCATGGCCAGCATCTGCTGCTCGCCGCCGGACAGGGTGCCGGCCAGCTGATTTTTCCGCTCCAGCAGGCGGGGGAACATCTCATAGATGTGATCCAGGTCCTTTTTTACACCCTCCTTGTCCTTCCGGCTGTAGGCGCCCAGCAGCAGGTTGTCCTGCATAACAGTATTGGTGTTGGA
>JAAWLY010000202.1 GCA_022798155.1 Lawsonibacter sp.
CAGCTTGTTGCGCTCGTTCTCCACCTGGCGCAGGGTGTCCTGGAGCTGGCCGGCCATGTCGTTGAAGGTGTCGGTAAGCACGCCGATCTCGTCCTGGGAAAGCACCTCGATTTTTCGGGAGAAGTCCCGCTCCGCCACCCGCATGGCCCCCTCTGTCAGCCTCTGGATGGGGGTGACCATGGTTTTGGACAGCAGGAAGGACAGCAAAATGGAAATCACCAGGCCAAAGACCAGGGCCTCGATGATGAGAATGAGCATCTGGTTGGTCAGGTCGTTGGAGGTGGCCTTGTTGTCCAGGATGTAGATGACATACTCCTCCCCGCCCCGATGGATGGGAATGGCCACATCCATATAGTCCAGGGTGAGGTTGCTCTGGTCCCCTGTTTGGTTGGTCTCCAGGCCGGTGGTCAGGGCGAAGGTGAGGTTTTCCGTATAATTCAGCTGAGCCGCCTCCCCGTCGGGAGAGACCCGGCACACGCCGCTGCCGTCCAGGATATACAGCTTGCGGTTGCGGTTGTCCACCCCCAGCTCGCCCACATAGGCATTCAGCACCTGGGAGAGCTGCTCCGCCCCGTCCTCCTCCTCCTGGGCGGGGGTGGTCAGGTCGTGGTAGAGCTTGGGGTTCTGGAATACGTCGGACATCTGGCTGTAAAAATCCTCCAGGTAAAAAGCGGTTACTGAGTTGATGAGGAACGCCCCCACCACCATCATCAGGGACAAGATCAGCAGGACCATAATCATGACCAGCTTCATGTGTAAACTGCGCAGCATGGACGGGACCTCCTCTCTCTTCCGTTAGACGCGCCAAAAAACTTCCCCTTGAGGGAAAGCCTTTTTCGCCCGCGGGCGGGACGGGGGTTACTCCTCGAAGTAGTAGCCCATCCCCCGCTTGGTCTTGATGAACACAGGGACAGCGGGGTCGTCCTCCAGCTTTTCCCGCAAGCGGCGGATGGCCACATCCACCGCCCGGACATCGCCCACATAGCCCTCGTAGTTCCACACATGCTCCATTAGGGCCTCTCGGGAAAAGACCTTCCCCGGCTGGGCGGCCAGGTAACGGATCAGGTCGTACTCCCGCTGGGTCAAGTCCAGGGGGGTCCCGTCCTTGAAGATGGTAGCCCGCTCCTCATCCACCTGTACCCGCCGGCCCAGAGGGGAGTCCGCCGCCGGTACGGCAGCGGGGGTGGGAACCGCCATGGACACCCGGCGAATATTAGCCTTTACCCGGGCCATCAGCTCCCGGTTTTTAAAGGGCTTGGTGATGTAGTCGTCGGCTCCCAGCTCCAGGCCCCGGACCTTGTCGTCCTCCTCCTCCCGGGCGGTGAGCATGACGATGGGCACGGCAGACCCGGCCTGGCGGATCTTCTGGCACACGTCGAAGCCGCTCATTCCGGGCAGCATCAGATCCAGCAGCACCAGATCCGGGTTTTGCTCCAGGGCCAGCTGCAGTCCCGTCGGGCCATCCAGGGCCTCGATGGTATCGTAGCCCTCTTTCATCAGGTTAAAGGACAAAATGTCCACAATGCTCTGCTCGTCTTCAACGATCAAAACCGTCTTTCCCATTGCGCGGCCTCCTTTACAGTCCCAACAAAACCTTTACCTTCAGGGTGGTGGACACGGTCTTGCCGTCGGTGATGGTGCCGTCCATCACCTGCTTGACCAGCTGATCAAAGGGCATGGTGACCACGTCCAAAAATTCGTCCTCGTCCAGGTGCTGCTTCTTCCGGGTAAGCCCCCGGGCCAGGTACATATGCAGCGCCTCGGTGCAGAAGCCCGGGGAGGCCAGGGTATAGCCCAAATAGGTCCACTCCGATGCCTCCAAGCCGGTCTCCTCGCTCAGCTCCCGCTGGGCCCCCAGGAGGATATCCTCCTCCGGTCCGTGGTCCAGCTTGCCCGCGGGCAGCTCCATCAGCAGCTCTTGAATGGGGTAGCGGAACTGCTTCACCAGATAGACGCTCTTGTCCTCGTCCAGCGCCAGCACCGCCACTCCGCCTGGATGGTAGACCACCTCCCGGGCCGCCAGCTCGCCATTGGGCAGCTGCGCCTGGTCCAGGGTCACCTTGATGATCTTCCCCTCAAAAATTGTATCACTGTGAACTTTGCGTTCTGTTAGATTCATAAAGCTTCCTCCTTGCGGATTTTTGGGTTTAGTTATAGTAAGTATACCACAAACTGCGGATTGGGTAAAGACATACTCGTCCTTCCCGGCATTTTTTACCGTCCGTCCGCTCTGAGTGCCCACAGCCAGGAAACATGTTTCCGTCCCTTTTTTCATATAAATCTTAAACACCGACGCACCCCAAAGCTGGGGACAAACTTATATTTAGGAGTGGTAGACGTGTCTAAAGCCCGGGAACAAGTCAAAATCTTTTTCATCGAAAGGAAGTGGTGGACGGCGTGCGCCTGTCTGTGTCTGGCGGCGGTGATGTTCTATGTGGTCAACTACCCCGCCGCTGTGGGGGCCTCCGCCGCTGCCCGTCAGCTGCCTATCTACTGCGTCCAGCGGGACCAGAAGCTGGTGGCTATCAGCTTCGACGCTGCCTGGGGCAATGAGGATACCCAGCAGCTCATCGACATTCTGGGCCAGTACAAGGTCCCGGCCACCTTCTTTGTGGTGGGGGAGTGGGTGGACAAATACCCCGAGTCGGTAAAGGCCCTCCACGACGCCGGCCACGAGGTCATGAACCACTCCAATACCCACGCCCACTATCCCCAGCTGTCCGCCCAGGAGGTGGTGGATGACCTGAACGCCTGCAACGACAAGATCGAAAAGGTCACCGGCGTCCGGCCCACTTTGGTCCGTCTGCCCTACGGCGACTACGATGACAACTCCATCAACGCCGTGCGCTCCATCGGCATGGAACCCATCCAGTGGGATGTGGAAGCGAGCGCAACATAGGAAACTCCTTGCGGCACAGTCGTTTCAAGATTTTTTAAGCTCGCTTTCCAGGCAGACAAACTA
>JAAWLY010000203.1 GCA_022798155.1 Lawsonibacter sp.
GCCGATCATGTCGGCCAGCTCCAGGGGGCCCATGGGGTGGTTGCAGCCCAGCTTCATGCCGTTGTCCATCTCCTCCACCGAGCCGATGTAGGAGCCCACAATGACGCAGGCCTCGTTGAGCATGGGCAACAGGGCCCGGTTGACGATAAAGCCGGGCTTGTCGTCGGCCTGGATCAGGGTCTTGCCCATCTTCTCGCCCACTTCCTTCACGGCGGCCAGTACCTCCTGGGTGGTGAGCAGGCCGAAGATGACCTCGCACAGCTTCATCCGGGGCACGGGGGAGAAGAAGTGCAGGCCTACCACCTGGGAGGGCCGCTTGGTGGCGGAGGCCAGGGCAGTCAGGGAGATGGAGGAGGTGTTGGAGGCGAAGATGGTGTGGGCGGGGCAGATTTCCTCCAGGGATTTGAATACGGCCTGTTTGGCCTCCAGCACTTCAACAATGGCCTCGATGACCAGGTCGGCGTTCCGCGCGCCCTCCAGGGTGGCGTCGAAGGTCAGGCGGGCCAGGGCGGCGTCCCGATCTTCCGCCGTCATGCGGCCCTTCTCCACGTCTCGGGCCAGGGCCTTTTCAATGTTGGCCTTGGCCCGGTCCAGGGCCTCCTGCCGCTGGTCGTTGAGGGTCACGTCGTATCCGCTGGTGATGGCGTTCTGGGCGATGCCGCTGCCCATCAGGCCGGCGCCCACCACAAAAATGTTCTGGATAGCCATAGCTTTTACTCCTTTTCATTCCTTTTTTCTATCTGTCCCATCCGCCCTTCCAGAAGCGGACCTGAGATTGGCTCTATCTTAGCACATCAATTGCCGCAAGTCTCAGCGTAAATCGCCCACCAGTTTGCAGATATTGACCTAAAGAATAAAAAAGCCCCCTTTGCAAAGGGGGCTCTACGCGGCTAAAACGGGTTCAGCTCAGCGGAGCCGTCGTCCTGGCCCTTCTGGATGGAGCGGACCACGGCATAATAGCCAAAGTCCTTGTTCACCTGGACGTAGAACCGCTCGCCCACCTTTTTTCCCAGCAGGGCGGAGCCCATAGGGCTCTCCTTGCTGATCCGGCCCTGGAACACGTCCTGGCGGACGGTGGTCACCACCTGCCAGGTCTCCTCCTCCTCTTCGTCTTCCAGCCAGACGGTCACCTTGTCGTACAGCCCCACCGCGTCGGCGGCGGAGTGGTCCTCAATGACTACGGCGGTTTTCATCATGTTCTCCAGGTAGCGGATGCGTTTCTCGTTTTTGTTTTTCTCCTGCTTGGCCGCCTTGTACTCGAAGTTTTCGCTCAGGTCGCCGAAGCTCCGGGCCACCTTTACCTCCTCCAGCAGCTGGGGGCGGAGGGTAATGCGCCGGTAGTCCAGCTCCTCCTGCATCTTTTGCAGGTCAATCTTGGTCAGCTCGTTGTGCATCGTCCTCACAAACTCCATTCCGTTATTTGTCCGCTCCAAGTGGAGCCCGCTTCGCCGGCTCTCACGCCTCCCAGCCGGCCAGGTAGGCCTTCTGCTCCTGGGTGAGGGTGTCGATGGTCAGCCCCATGGCGGCCAGCTTCACCCGGGCAATCTGGTCGTCGATCTCGTCGGGGACGATGTACACCTTTTTCTCCAGCCCCTCCCGATGCTTGGCCAGCCACTCCAGAGACAGGGCCTGGACGGCGAAAGACATATCCATAATCTCGGCGGGGTGGCCGTTGCCCCCGGCCAGGTTGACCAGCCGGCCCTCGGCCAGCACGTTCAGGGTGCGGCCGTCGGGGAGCTTGAAGCCCTCGATGTTCTGCCGCCGGGGGAAGGTCTCCACAGCCATGGAGCGCAGCGCGGCTACGTCCACCTCGCAGTCGAAGTGGCCGGAGTTGCACAGCACGGCGTTGTTTTTCATCCTCTCAAAGTGCCGCTTCACGATGACGTCCTTGCAGCCGGTGGCGGTGACAAAGATGTCGCCGATTTTGGCGGCCTCGTCCATGGACATGACCCGGAAGTTCTCCATGGTGGCGTCCAGGGCCTTGAAGGGGTCCACCTCGCAGACGACGACATTGGCCCCCATCCCCTTGGCCCGCATGGCGATGCCCTTGCCGCACCAGCCGTAGCCGGCCACCACCACCGTCTTGCCCGCCACAATCAGGTTGGTGGTGTGCATAATGGCGTCCCAGGTGGACTGGCCAGTGCCGTACTTGTTGTCATAGTAGTGCTTGGCCTTAGCGTCGTTGACGGCCATCATGGGGCAGGGGAGAATACCCTCCCGCTCCCGGGCGTAGAGGCGGTGGATGCCGGTGGTGGTCTCCTCGCAGCCGCCGATGAGGCGGTCTCCGTACTGGGCACATTTGCCCCCCAGCAGATTGACCAGGTCGCCGCCGTCGTCCACAATCAGGTGGGGGCGGCACTTCAGGGTTTCCACCAGCAGGTCCTCATACTCCTGCATATTCACCCCGTGAATCCCGTAGGTGTCCACGCCGGAATCGGCCACGGCGGCGGCCACGTCGTCCTGGGTGGATAGGGGGTTGCAGCCGGTGAGGTGGACGTCAGCTCCTCCCTCCCGGAGCACCAGCCCCAGGTTGGCAGTCTTGGCCTCCAGGTGCACCGAGACGGCGATGGTCAGACCGGCGAAAGGCCTCTCCCTGCGGAACCGCTCCTCAATGCCGCTGAGGGCGGGCATGAAATCCCGCACCCACTGGATTTTTTGGTGGCCCGTGGGGGCCAGAGACATATCTTTTACAATACTCATGGTTATCCTCCTTTATTTATTATCCCCATTGTAATGGGGAATTTCTATCGTTCTTATCTTAGCATATTTTGCGGCTGAGGAAAAGAGAAATTTTGCAGAGAGCGTCAGGCCCAGGCATATCACAATTTATTCACACTTTAGCTGTAGGCGCTGTTTGAAAAATGGAAATGTGCCCAACGGCGAGGAATTTTTTCGCCAGACGAAGCCAATTTGACGCAGGAATACTGGATGTATTTCAAGGAA
>JAAWLY010000204.1 GCA_022798155.1 Lawsonibacter sp.
CATGGAGTGCACTCCATGCCGGTTCTTTGCGTTCATGGCGGTTGATCAATTTCGAAGTTTGCGATTAGGAGTCAAACACCGTCTGGTCGTCCACGGGAGTCTCAAGGGCCTTGAGGGCCTTGGTCACCATGTTGTAACGGATCTGGAATTCCTCCTCATGGGTCAGCGCGGGGTTGCCCAGGGGATGAGGAATGGCGATAGCTGGGACAATCCGATTGGCGCCTACCGTCAGGGAGATGGGGGTAACTGTGCAAATATGCACCACCGGAATACCGGCGCGCTCAATCTCTTTTACCATCGTTGCACCGCAACGTGTGCAGGTGCCTCACGTCGAGGTCAGGATGGCGGCCTGTACACCGGCATCCCGCAGCTCCTGGCCGATAGCGGCACCGTACTTCTTTGCACTGGCCACGGCGGTGCCGTTACCGACGGTGGTAAAGAAGTAGGGGTAAATGCCGCCGATCTTGCCTTCCTTCTCCATCTTGCGCAGCACGTCCACAGGCAGGACACGGTCAGAGTCGGCATTGGCGTAGACCGGGTCATAGCCGCCGTGGGCGGTCTCGTGGGTGGCGTCAGTCAGATCCTCGACACCCTCAATGCTGTAGCGGCCAAACTTGGACGCGGAGGAGGACTCGATGTGATCGGGGTTGCCCTTGGGGACAATACCGCCGGAGGTCACGAGGGCCACGGTGGCGTGGGCCATATCCACAACGGCGGGATTGGGAGCCACACGGTCAAAGGAGGGCATGGGGAACTCAGTGGTGTAGGGCTTACCGGCCAGCTTGGCCAGCAGCATCTTCACGGCGCGGGTGGAGCCGCGCTCGGCCTCGAAGAAGTTCACCCGGATGCCGTTGGGCATATAGCCCTCTTCCGCAGAGGAGCCGACCTTCTCGCCCTTGGCCAGCTTGAGGGCCAGCGCGGCCAGCTTGGGCGCGGCCTGGCGCATACCGGCAGCGTTGTCCTTGGTGGAGATAATATAGACTTTATTCTTAAACATATCGGCGCCGGGGTTCTCGGTGTACATACCGGTCACCACGGGCAGATTCAGCTCTTCCTTGACAGCAGCGGCCACAGTGCCGCAGGCCACGCCGTAACGGCCAGCATTAAACGCAGGGCCGCAGACCACAACGTCTGGCTTCTGAGCGGAAATCATGTCCAGGACGGCCTTCTTGGCCACATCCAGATTCTCGTTGAAGTAGGAGTCGCCGCAGACGACGGTAGCGACGATCTCAGCCTCGCCCTTGAAGGCCGCATTCAGCGCCAGGCCGGGGCCTACTGCGCCCTCGCGAGTTTCGGGGGCGAAATCGGCCTTGTCCTCTCCGCCGACGCCGGCGAAGAACTGGTTGATATAGTGAACAACACGGATCATAATTGCGTTCCCCCTCCTTATCTGGCGCTGAGACGGTTGAAGCCCATCTCGTTGGTGGCGCCGGTGATGACCTGAAGCTCGGCGTCAATGCTGCCATCGGCGTTCAGAGAGCCCTCATGGCCGCCAGCGATGACATTGGCCGCCTCAGGATGGCCGATCACCTTGTCCAGCTTGGGCAGGTGGATGACCATGTTAGCGTTACCGCCGGTGACAACCGCATCGGCGGCGGCGTCAGCGTCGGCCAGGGACTGGGAAGCACCGTCCTGTCCGGCGTACTCGTCGGTGATGATAACCGTCTTAATGCCGGCGGCCTCCAGCTTCTTGCAGTTCATGATCAGGTCGGTATCTGGATTGCCGAAGCCCTCCTGGCTGACCAGGGCGCCGTCCAGGTTGAGGAAGGTAGCCAGTTTGGTGGACCAATCGGAGGAGCGCTCCTTGTCGGCCAGGTAGACATTCTCGTTGGTGATGATGACGCCCACGAAGTTGATCGTCTTGCCGTGCTGCTCAAGCAGGTCGGCCACCACAGGGTTGTTCAGGTGGTGATAAGAGGTGTTCTTATCGCAGGCGGACACGCAGTTGCCGCTGAGAATCGCGCCGTCCATCAGCTCAGTTGGGTTGAGGATGGTGGGCAGGGACTGCTTCATATCCACGCCATACACATAGGTGTCGTGGAGCAGGCCCTGACTCTGGAGCATCAGCACATAGCCGACGCGGGGCAGGTCAGGATACAGGTCCTTGCCCTGGGCCACGCCGCTAGTCTCATAGACCTTGACCTCGTCCGGGGTCAGGCTGCGGGCCAGCTCGCCCAGATAAGTGGCGGTCTTCAGACCAGCCATACGAACAGCGTGCTCGTGCTGGTGCTGCTTGAGGCCCTCCTTGGGCTCCACAATCTGCACAAGATTGTTCAGCTTGGAGAAAGGGGTGTACTCGGCGCCAGGACCGGTCATATCAATGATGCCCTCCTGGAAACCAACAATCTTACCGGTGGTGACAACCGCACACCCGCGCAGTACATGGGTACGCCCGCTGCCAACTGTGGTCACTTTGGAAATCATGCCGGGGAAGACCCCGCCCGGGCCCTCTACCTTGACGCGAGGCTCGATAACATCCTTAACCGGCATCACGCGCACCGACTCGCCGGGATGCACCACGTCGAATTCGACGGAAGCGATGTCCTCATCCTCCAGCAGAAGGGCGCGCAGCTCCTCTGTATTTACATAGAGCACGCCATTTTCCACCTTGGAACAATCGCTGAGCTTCACGTCACTGATTTGAATTTCGCCCAGTTCCAGTCGCATGGTTTCACTCTCCTTTTTTGTAGTCCAGATGGGGGCCGATGGCCCCCCCAATCAGCCTGAGGTCTATTTCCGCAAAGTCTTCCTTCATCGAGGGAGTCGCCTCCAGCCCGCGGCCCGCCCGCGGACGGAAGCTCCTCACAACGGCCAGCGCGTCCTCAATGAGCTGCAAGGACTCCAAGTCCAGCGGTCCCGTCTCCTCCGTGAGCGCCACGGAGCGGTAAGGTGTCTCGTTGGGCTTGACGCTCCC
>JAAWLY010000205.1 GCA_022798155.1 Lawsonibacter sp.
ACCCTCTTCCTGCGCACCAACAAGGGGGTGGAGCTGACCGAGGCGGGCCGGTGTCTCTACCAACAGAGCCAGCAGATGTTTCAAAAGCTGCGGACTATGGCAGACAGCGTCCGGGACGTGGACGCCGGCATCCGGGGCCAGCTGAAGCTGGGGGCGATCTACTCCGACGTGCAGATTGCCACCGGCCTGCTCAAGGAATACCATAAAATCTACCCCCAGGTGGAGCTGTACGTCCGCCTGGGTTCCCCCAGCGACCTGCTGGACGACCTGAGCCGGGGGGAACTGCATGTGCTGTTTCTCCGCAGCCAGTCAGAGCGGTCCTTCGGGCTGAAGGAGCAGGTGCTGGGGGAGGACCCCCTGGAGCTGGTCATGCGCGCGGAAACCGATCCCGCTCCAGGCCAGGACCGCGTCCCCATTCAGGCTCTGCGGGACGCGCCCATGTGCCTGCTGCGCAGCGACGACCTGTGGGGCTACAGCCGGGATCTGCTGGACGCCTGCCGCCAGGCGGGCTTTATCCCCAACGTGGTCTGCCACTGCTACGACACCCCCATGGAGATGCAGATGGTCCGTGAGGGCTTCGGGGTTGGGTTTTTGCCCAAGTCCATCGTTTCCGCCCACCCGAACTCCCAAGTTTACTCCAAACCAGTGCTGGAGTTCTCCGCGAAATCCTACCCCATCCTGGTCTGGGAGGATGACCCCTATCAGTCCGGCTGTGTCCGGTGTTTTCTGGAGCTGTCCGCCGCCCGAAAAGGCGATAACACAACCGCTTAATTTTTTAAAGCATTTTGCTGAAAAAACCTTCTTTTTCGCCTTGAATAATTGTTCTTAATATACTATAATAATAGAGGAAATTCAAGAAGGTACCAGAGGAAGAAGAAAAATCAAAAAAGGAGAGAAGAAAATGTCATTTGAAATGGTAGAGGGCGTTTTGAACATAAACGCCACCGCGATCATGACCACGGCCATGGCGGCGGTCATGCTGCTCATCGGTTACTTTGTGAAAAACAAGGTGGCTGTTTTGGGTAAGTACTGCATCCCGGCTCCCGTGGTGGGCGGATTCCTGTTTATGTTCGTCACCTTTGCGGGGTACATGAGCAATACGTTCACTTTCAATTTCGACACACTGTATCAGGACCCCTTCATGCTGGCCTTCTTTGTCACGGTCGGCCTGGGCGCCAGCTACAAGCTGCTGGTGAAGGGCGGCATTTTGCTGATTGTCTACTGGCTGATTGCCGGCATCATTTCCGTGTGTCAGAACGCCATCGGCATCGCCGTGGGCACCGCGGTGGGCCTGGAGGCCCCCTATGCCCTGCTGTCCTCCGCCATTTCCATGATCGGCGGCCACGGCGCGGCTCTGCGCTATGGCGGCGACTTTGTAAAGCTTGGTTTTGAGCAGGGTGAGTTGGTAGGCGCTGCCGCTGCTACCTTCGGCCTGATCTCCGCCGTGCTCATCGGCGGCCCCCTGGGCCGCCGTCTTATCGAGAAGCATAACCTGCATCCCGATGAGAATGATACCTTCGAGTCCGATGTGGATCAGATCAACGCCGTCAGCAATGAGAAACTGTCCAGCTTGGACGTGATGAAGAATGTGACTGTCATTTTGGTCTGCATGGCTCTGGGCACCATGGTATCCGGCTGGATCGGCAAGCTGATTAACATGTCCTTCCCGACCTATGTGGGCGCTATGTTTGTGGCCGTCATTGTCCGCAACCTGAACGAGGTATTCCACTTCTACAATTTCAGCTTCTCTCTGGTGGACGGCATCGGCGACGTGATGCTCTCCCTGTATCTGGCTATCGCCCTGATGAGCCTGAAGCTGTGGCAGCTGGCCGGCCTGATCGGCGGCGTGTTCCTGGTCGTGATGTGCCAAGTTCTCTTTATGGCTTTCATCGCCTACTTTGTGGTGTTCCGCATCCTGGGCAGCAACTATGACGCCGCTGTCATGTGCGCCGGCCTGTGCGGCCACGGCCTGGGTGCCACCCCTTCCGCCATCGTGAACATGACCGCCGTGAAGGACCGCTACGGCATGAGCCGCAAGGCCTTTATGATCGTGCCCATCGTGGGCGCCTTCCTGGTGGACATCATCTACCAACCCCAGACTATTGCTTTCATCAAATTCTTTGTCCCCGCAGCCAGCGAACTGGTGGGCTGAGTATCCGCGAAACCGGCCGGGGCCGGATAACACCGGTCCCGGTACAATATAAACATTATAAACATTTTTAGGAGGAACAAAATTATGGCTAGACTTGTTGAGTGCATCCCCAATTTCAGCTGCAGCAAGGAGAAGGACGAGGCCGCTTACAACGCCCTGGTGGACGTGGCCAAGAGCGTGCCCGGCTGCACCCTCTTCGACGCCCAGACCGACGGCAACCACAACCGCTGCGTCTTCACCATGATCGGCTCCCCCGAGGCCATCGAGGAGGTCGCCTTCCAGCTGACCAAGAAGGCCGCCGAGGTCATCGACATGACCAAGCACACCGGCGAGCACTCCCGCATGGGCGCCACCGACGTGATCCCCTTCGTCCCCACCATGGGCGTCACCGTGGAGGAGTGCGTGGAGATGTCCAAGCGGCTGGGCCAGCGCATCTGGGACGAGCTGAAGATCCCCTCCTTCCTGTATGAGGATTCCGCTTCCGCCCCCCACCGCCGCAATCTGGCCGCCTGCCGCAAGGGCCAGTTCGAGGGTATGCCCGAGAAGCTGCTCCAGGACGAGTGGGCCCCCGACTTCGGCGAGCGGAAGATCCATCCCACCGCCGGCATCACCGCCATCGGCGCCCGCATGCCCCTGGTGGCCTTCAATGTGAACCTGGCCACCTCCGACGTGGAGATCGCCAAGAAGATCGCCAAGGTCATCCGCGGCTCCTCCGGCGGCTTCCGC
>JAAWLY010000206.1 GCA_022798155.1 Lawsonibacter sp.
GGAATACCTGGGCCGGGGGGTGAGCTACTGCGCCACCTGCGACGGGATGCTCTACCGAAACAAGCCTGTCACCGTGGTGGGCCTGGCTCCCGACGCCCAGCACGAGGCAAACTACCTCCACAGCCTGGGCTGTCAGGTGGTCTACCTCTCCCCCCATCAGCCTAAGGGTCTGGACGAGGGTATCCCCTATGTGAAGGCGGGAAAGCTGGCCGTCCGGGGGGAACAGACCGTCACCGGCCTGGAAGCGGACGGCGCATTTCTCCCCTGCGCGGGGGTGTTCATCCTCCGCCGGTCGGTGGCCCCCACCGACCTGCTGCCCACCCTGGAGACCGAAGAGGGGGTCATCAAGGTGGATCGGCACATGGCCACCAATCTTTCCGGCGTCTTTGCCGCCGGCGACTGCACCGGCGAACCGCTACAGGTATCCAAAGCGGTGGGCGAAGGACATGTGGCTGCCCTGTCCGCCTGCGCGTTTCTGGACAGTTGAGGGGAAACCTCTGTCCCCCACGAAATAAAGCAAAAGGAAGGAAAAAACGATGATCCATTTTAATGAAGAGACCTTCGACAAGGCCCTGGACGAGGGCAGGCTGACCATGGTGGACTTTTGGGCCTCCTGGTGCGGGCCCTGCCAGATGCTGGGCCCCGTCATCGAGAGCCTGGCCGACAAATACGAGGGCAAAGCCGTCGTCGGCAAGGTGAACACCGACGAGGAGGGGGAGTTGGCCATGCGCTACGCCGTAAGCAGCATTCCCACCGTCATCTTTTTCAAGGACGGCAAGGAGATCGACCGCAAGGTTGGGGTTATGCCCCCCGACGCCTACGTTCAAGTGCTGGAACAGAATCTGTAACGAAAAATGCCCCGCCGGCCGGCGGGGCATTTTGTGTCAGCGCATGGCGTAGCCGCCCTTGCCGCCGTTTTTAATCTCATACATAGCCTCGTCCGCGGAAGCGCACAGTTTTTCATAGGTTCTGCCGTGGGCGGGGGCGGTGGAGATTCCGATGCTGACGCTGATGCGGGTATCAATCCCCTCCAGCTTCAGCTCCCTCACCCGGTCCAGCAGCTCCTGGGCCTTCTGTCGGGCCATCAGCTCGTTGTCTGAGCCGGACAGGAAGGCGACAAATTCGTCGCCCCCTACCCGGGCCACAATATCGTCGGTACGGAAAGTATCCTTCAAAATCTGGCCCATGGAAATCAGCACCTGGTCTCCGGCGGCGTGGCCATAAGTGTCGTTGATGGATTTAAAGTCGTCCAGATCCAGCATGAACATAATCCCCCGGGAAATCTGCTCCAGCCGGGCGTTAATCAGCTTGACGCCCGCCCGGTTGTAGACATCGGTCAGGGGGTCCTGCTGGGCCTGGTGGCGCAGCTCCTGCTCCCGGTCAATCTGGGCGTTGATATCCGTCAGCGTACCAATCACCCGGGTCAACTTGCCCTCCGAACTGAACATTCCCTTGTACTGGCTGCGGTACCAGCTGTAGCCGCCGTCCCGCTTTCTCAGGCGGATGCGGTCGTGCTCCACCTGGTCGGGAATCATACTCGCGGCGCCCCGCAGGGCCCGGCGCACATTGCCCAGGTCATCCTGATGGAACACGGGAAAAACGCTGTCCTCCTCTGTCACCCGCTCCAGCCGGACATCGTTCAGGTCCAGGGTTTCCAGGGCGTTGGAGGTAAATTCCAGGCTGTCGGTACGGCAGTCGTAGTCGAAAATCAGGGTGTCTCTAAACTCAGACAGGGTGTCGTAGCGCAGTTTCTCCGTCGCCAGACGGACCCGCTGCCGCCAGACCAGAACAGCCATGGCCGCGCACATCATCAGGCTGATCAGAACAAGGCCCGTCTGGATCATGGAATCCCGGGCAATCTGCACATTGGGCGACTGGGAAAACTGCACCACCCGCCAGCCGTTGTAGCCCACCTGGCCCCAGGCCACGTAGCACCGTCCCCCCGCCGGGTCGTAGTAAAACGAGCCGTTCTCCCTGCTCTGGTACGCGTCGGAAAAGGCCTGCCCTTCCCGGGCGGTGATGCCGTTCTCCTCCCCCAGCTGCACAAGGTTCATCCCGGCCGACCTGGGGTCGCTGCCATAAACAACCAGGCCGTCCTCCCCGGCGATTACGCTGTTGACGCTGTGAAAGAAGGTGGAGTGGGTCCCCTGCTGCAGCAGCGTATCCGCCTGCATCCTGGCCTGAAGCACTCCGGCCACCTGTCCGTTCCACATGACGGGCCGGGCCGCAATCACATAGCTCTCCTTGTGCTCCGGGGCGGGAATCAGCCCGCTTACCACCGGCTCTCCCGCCAGAACCTTGTCCACCAGCTCCAGCCCCTCGCTCCCCCAGATTTCGCCAACCAGGTCCGCCCGGTCCAAATAGCCCAGCTCCATCCGGTCATCCACCAGGTTAAAGGTGTTGACCATCGGCTCTACCCAGTCCTTTTCCGGGACGTTGGACGCCTCTTCAATCAGCAGGTCCGCATTTTTCAGCACGGTTTCGGCGTAGTGGAGCAGATAGCCCGCCCCCTCGCCGGCCTCTCCCGTATGGGCGGTCAGGCTTTCCAGAAACATATCGTTCAGCCGCAGCTCCAGCGAGCGGCAGCGAACCATCAGGCTTCCCAGCGCCACCGCCAGAAGGAGTATGCCGCACACACTGAATACTGCCATCCACCGGGTCGTTTTCTTCTTTTTGTCGTTCAACATATGCACCTCCCCGCTCAATAACAGGGTACTTACTTATATTACCATAAGAACGGCTTCACTGTAAATACGGGAAGAAAAAAATATGTTTTTTATTCCTGCCGTACAAGCGCCTCGCTGGCCAGGTAGATGTCCCCCGCGCCCACGGTGAGAATCAGGTCGCCGGGCTGGGCCAGATCCGCCAGCCGTAC
>JAAWLY010000207.1 GCA_022798155.1 Lawsonibacter sp.
CGAGATGAAGCTCATCATCGACCTCATCAACAAGGGCGGCGTGGCCATGATGAACTACTCCATCTCCGACACCGCCGAGTACGGCGAGTATGTCTCCGGCCCCCGCATCCTGCCCTATGAGGAGACCAAGAAGAATATGAAGGCCGTCCTCACCGACATCCAGGACGGTGTGTTCGCCGGCCGCTGGATCGCTGAGAACAAGAACGGCCGCACCTTCTTCAACGCCAAGCGGGCTCAGCTGGCCAAGCACCAGATGGAGACCGTGGGCGCGGAGCTGCGCAAAAACATGCTCTGGGGCGACGATACCGACCCCGATACCGCCTCCAACTAAACAAAAAACAGCCCCGTCTCCAACATCAGGGACGGGGCTGCCCATACTCTTGACACCGGAACGGGGATATGGTATCATCTGTATATAGGGTGCCGCTGTGCTTCGGCGGTTTGGCCCAACAGTTTCATTTTGCAAAAAATCTAAGAAACCGTCACTTGGCCGAGTGGCGGTTTCCGCTTGCCTTCATCTTGACCTGCACCGTTACAGCAATAATCCCGCTATGCCAAGAGCACAGCGGGGTTTATTTTTGACTGTCTTCAGTTGTGTCTGGAATATAGACCAGCACATCCTCCACTCGACAATTTAAAATTTTACAAATATCATTCAACGTCGCGGTTGAAATATTTCGAGTCTGCTTCAAGGAATCCAAAGTCCCTTTGCTAAAACCGTGATTATTTATGAGTTTGTAGGTAGTGACACCTTTTCTGCGCATTGTTTCCCACAGCGGACCGTAAGAAATCACAAGAAGCACCTCCTTGTGGTTTCTATTATATTTTCCCGCTTTTGTCTTGAACAATCCCGATATATCGGGTATAATTACGTTGAGGTGATTTTAATGTCAGTACCCATTGCAGATTCGCTGTACGCGCAAATCCTGGGGCATGAAATGCTGAGCCATTTCAAAGCGGAAGAAGGCAACATTTTACAGCGCATAAGAGAGATCGACAGCATGGCTGTGCGGATTTTGGAGGAAATCCGGGCCATTCTGGACGACGATGCCATAGATGACCCGGAGTGCTTTGAGCGCATTGACAGAATTGTCAGCATATATAACAAAAACGATATCGGAACCAGCCGTCACGACTGGGGATAGATAGCGAAGCCCCGGCCAGCGGCCGGGGCATTTTTGTCCAAAAAATTCTCCCCAGACTACTAAAATAGTCTTGACAAGACGGGACTACTGTGATAGTATACAATTAAACTATCGCGATAGTCCGGATAAGGAGGAGTACATATGGAGCTGAAGCTGTTCGATTCTGAGCGCAAGGTGATGGAGGTGCTGTGGGAGGCGGACGCGCCTGTCACAGCCAAAGAGATTGCCGCCAGGCTGAGCGGGACGGTGGGCTGGAACAAGAACACCACCTACACCGTCATTAAAAAATGCGTGGAGAAGGGGGCCATTGAGCGCCGGGAGCCCAACTTCCAGTGCTTCCCCCTGGTCCGCAAGGAGGAGGCCCAGGCGGCGGCGGCGGCGGAGCTGGTGGAGAAGGTCTTCGACGGCTCGGCCAGCCTGCTGTTCGCCTCTCTCCTCAGCGGGAAGCAGCTGCCCCCGGAGGAAATTCAGCGTCTCCGCACGCTGATCGACGGGCTGGAATGAGGTGGCCGATGTGACCATTCTTGAAATGAGCGCGGGAGGCGCGATTCTCATCGCCGTAATCCTGATGCTGCGGCGGGCTCTGCTGAACCGCCTGCCCAAGTGGACCTTTTTGCTGCTGTGGGGGGTGGTCCTGTGCCGCCTGCTGGTGCCCTTCACCCTGCCCTCCCGTCTCAGCGTGTACACCGGGGCGGCCCGGATTGTTCAGGCCCTCCGGGAGCAGGAGGCCCCCCCGGAGCCCTCTGACGCGGAGCTCCCCGTCTGGATTCCCCCGGCCACCGTGCCCGGGACCTTCCGGGAGGACGTCCCCGTCCTCCCCTCCGCCCCCGCCGTCCCCCAGCCTGAGAAGGAGCCCGCCTCCCCTCTGGCCGCCCTGTATTTGACGGGCCTGTCCCTGTGCACGCTGTTCTTCGGGTCCGCCTGCCTGTGGAGCCTGCGCCGGTTCCGGGACGCGGCCCCGGTGGAGCTGGAGTTCCTGGACCGCTGGCGGGAGGAGCACCCCACTCTGCGTCCGGTGCAAATCAAGGTCTGCGGGGCGGTGAACGCCCCCCTGGCCTACGGCCTGATCCGTCCTGTTATTTTACTGCCCCAAAATACCGACTGGACTGACGAGGGACAGCTCACCTACGTCCTCACCCACGAGTATGTCCATATCCGCCGGGGGGACCTGGGCTGGAAGCTGCTGCTGACGGCCGCCCTGTGCGTCCACTGGTTCAACCCCCTGGTGTGGGTGATGTACTTCCGGGCCAACCGGGACCTGGAGCTGGCCTGCGACGAGGCGGTGGTCCGGATTCTGGGCCTGGACAGCCGGAAGGGGTACGCCTACGCCCTGCTGTCGGCGGCGGAGAGCGGATTTTCACCCCTCTGCCTCACCTATACCACGAAACACCATATGGAAGAAAGGATTCGCGCTGTTATGAAAATCAAAAAACAATCCCTCGCGGCCGTTCTCGCCGCGCTGCTGCTGGTGACCGGCGTCACCGCCGTGTTTGCCACCTCAAAGGCCCCCGAGCCCAAGGAAATCGACGACCTGCCTCAGGCCGTGATGTCCGACACCGTCCCCAAGCCCGCCCCGGCGGATAAGTCCAACCCCGGCGACCGCGTTCACCCCATTACCCAGGGGGACACTTCTATTCCCGTTACCCCTGCGGACACATCTGCCCCCGATGACCGCGTCCACCCTGTCACTGACCAACCAGGCGATACCCCAACTGAGAA
>JAAWLY010000208.1 GCA_022798155.1 Lawsonibacter sp.
GCTGGGGGCGGTGGGCGGACCCAAGTGGGGCCACTCTACCGACCCGGACAAGCGCCCCGAGACCGCCCTGCTGTCCATCCGCAAGGACCTGGGGCTGTACGCCAACCTGCGCCCCGCCGCCCTGCGGCCCGCCATGGCCGACGCCTGCCCCTTGAAAAAAGAGACTGCCGACAAGGGCATCGACCTGATGATTGTCCGGGAGCTGACCGGCGGCATCTACTTCGGCAAGCGGGAGCGTTACGCCACCGAGGACAGGGGGGAGGAGGCCGCTGACCGGATGGCCTACTCGGAGAAAGAGATTGAGCGCATCGGCCGCCGGGCTTTTGAACTTGCCCGCCTGCGGGGCAAAAAGGTGGCCAGCGTGGACAAGGCCAACGTGCTGGAGACCTCCCGCCTGTGGCGGCAGGTTATGCACAAGCTGGCGGAGGAATATAGCGACGTGGAATACGAGGACGTGCTGGTGGACAACATGGCCATGCAGCTGGTGAAGGACCCGGGACAGTTCGACGTGGTGGTCACCGAGAACATGTTCGGCGACATCCTCTCTGACGAGGCCTCTATGATTACCGGCTCCATCGGCCTGCTGCCCTCTGCCTCCATCGGCGACACCGCCCCCGGGCTGTATGAGCCAATCCACGGCTCCGCCCCTGACATCGCCGGCCAGGACAAGGCCAACCCCATCGCCACCATCCTGTCGGTGGCCATGATGTTCCGCTACTCCTTCCACCTGCCCGCCGAGGCCAAGGCCATCGAGACGGCGGTGGACGCCGTCCTTAACGAGGGCTGGCGCACCGCCGACATCGCTAAACCCGGCGAGAAAGCGGTGGGCACCCTGAAAATGGGCGAGCTGATCCGGGAAAAGCTGTAAAATAGAATCGGCAAGCGCCGGAGTGTCATAGGATACTCCGGCGCTTTTGACGGAATCTGGCGGTAAAAATTTCTTGTTCGGGTTGAGTATTACCGGCAAATGTGTTAGAATACCCTATTAGCGATAAGATGTAATTTCTGTGCCCTGGCAGAATCAGGGATGTAAACGGAGGGTTTGTGGATGAAAGTTTTAGTGTTGGCGGGCGGCCTCAGCCCGGAGCGCAATGTGTCGCTGTCCTCGGGGGCCATGGTGTGTGAGGCTCTGCGGGCGCGGGGCCACCAGGCGGCGCTGATGGACCTCTTTTACGGCTTGGATGGGGCGCTGAACGGAGAGAACTTTTACGAGGCACCCATTCCGGACGCTTTCAAGCGGGTGGCCCGGGAGGCCCCCGATCTGGAGCGGCTGAAGGCCAGCCGGCCCGGTCCCTCCGCCGTGGGTCCCGGTGTTTTTGAGATGTGTACCCGGGCGGACATCGTCTACCTGGCTCTCCACGGCACCTGTGGGGAGGACGGCCGTATTCAGGCCGCCCTGGACCTGCTGGGAGTGCCTTATACCGGCTCAGGCTGTCTGGGCTCGGCCATCGCCATGGATAAGGACCTGACCAAGCGGCTGGTGGCCGGTAAGGTGACCACACCCAGGTGGGAGGCGGCCACTGTGACCTCGGAGAACCTGGAGGAGTTGGTTCAGCGGACCAAGCTGCCCGTGGTGGTAAAGCCCATCGACAGCGGTTCCTCCATCGGGGTGTACATCGCCCGGAGCCGGAAGGAGCTGAAGCAGGCCCTGGAGGAGAGCAGGAAGCTGGGCGGCCGCACTGTGATCGAGCAGTACATCCAGGGTCGGGAGATCCAGGTAGCCATCTTGGGGGACCGGGTCCTGCCTTCCATCGAGATCATCCCCAAAGAGGGCTTTTACGACTACGCCAACAAGTACCAGCCCGGCGCGGCCACGGAGGTATGTCCCGCCCAGATCCCCGCGTCCTGGGAGAAGGTCATAGGGGAGGTGGCCCTGGCGGTGTTCCGCACCATCGGCCTGTCCGTCTACGCCCGGGCCGACTTCATCGTTGCCCAGGACGGCACGCCCTACTTTTTGGAAATTAACACCCTGCCCGGCATGACGCCCACCAGTCTTGTCCCCCAGGAGGCGGCGGCGGTGGGCATCAGCTATGGAGAACTATGCGATACCATTATTGAAATGTCACTGGAAGCGCGGAAAGGAGGACTGTAAGCTGTGGAAACCATCGCATTGGGCCAGCTGCTGGAGGCGGTTGGGGGAGAGCTGCTGGGAGAATTTAGCGACTTAAATGCCCCCATTCCCCAGGTGGATACAGACAGCCGCGCCATTCACTTAGGCGCCCTGTTTATTCCGCTGGCCGGAGAGCGTTTCGATGGCCACGCCTATATCGCCTCCGCTCTGGACAGCGGGGCCGCCGGCTGCGTCACCGCCCGGGAGCTGGGCGAATACCTGCCTGGAAAATATTATGTAAAGGTGTCCGACACCCAGCAGGCCCTCCGGGACCTGGCCGCCTGGTACAAAAGGCGGTTTCCCATTCCCTTCATCGGCGTAACGGGCAGCGTGGGCAAGACCACCGCCAAGGACATGCTGGCCGCTGTGCTGGGGGTCAAGTATAAGGTCCTGAAAACCGAGGGCAATTTTAACAACAACGTGGGTCTGCCCCTGACCCTGCTCCGGCTGGACTCCAGCGTTCAGATGGCGGTGCTGGAGATGGGGATGGACGGCCCCGGGCAGATCGACTACCTGGCCGACATTGTAGAGCCTGACGTGGGGGTCATTACCAACGTGGGCGACGCCCATATTGAGCGGCTGGGCAGTCGGGAGAACATCCTCAAGGCCAAGTGTGAGCTGCTGCCCCATGTGAAGGAGGGCGGTCTGGTGGTGCTCAACGGGGACGACGCCCTGCTGTCCACGCTGCGGGGGAAAATCCCGGCGGTGTTTTTCGGTCGGGGGGAGGGCTGCGACTACCGGGCCCAGCCCAC
>JAAWLY010000209.1 GCA_022798155.1 Lawsonibacter sp.
CCCGGGGGCCGACCCCCTCCTCACCCACCGGCTGGGCCTGCTGGCCGACCGGATGAGCGTGAACATCGAGCTGCCCTCCTCCCCCAGCCTGGCCCTTCTCGCCCCGGACAAGAAAAAAGAGGCCATTCTCACTCCTATGGGTCAAATTCGGGACGGCATCACCCAGTCCAAGCGGGAACTCACCGTCTACCGCCACGCCCCCCGGTTCGCCCCGGCGGGCCAGTCCACCCAGATGATTGTGGGGGCCACCCCGGAGAGCGACCGGCACATCCTCACTCTGACCCAGGCCCTCTACGACCGCTACCAATTAAAGCGGGTGTTCTACTCCGCCTACATGCCCGTATCCTCCAGCCCCCTCCTCCCCGTGGCGGAGGATTTCAAGCCGCCCCTGCTCCGGGAACACCGGCTGTATCAGGCGGATTGGCTGCTGCGGTACTATCACTTCCGGGCGGAGGAAATTCTGGACGAGAGCCAGCCCGACCTGGACCCGCGCCTGGACCCCAAATGCTGCTGGGCCCTGCGACATCTGGAGTTTTTCCCGGTGGAGGTGAACAAAGCCGACTACGAGGCCCTGCTCCGGGTACCTGGGCTGGGGGTGCGGTCGGCCAGACGCATCCTGCGGGCAAGGCGGGTAGGGCCGCTGAATTTCGAGGGACTGAAGCGGCTGGGGGTGGTGCTCAAACGGGCCCAGTATTTCCTCACCTGCTCCGGGCGGATGATGCGGGGGCTTCAGGTCAGTGAGGACGGCCTGCTGCGCCGCATGGTCGCCCTGGAGGCCCCCGCCCTGGCCGAGCCCATGCCGGAGCAGCTTTCGCTGTTCGGAGACGCGGGGTAGCGGCCCTCGGGGTATCCTTTTTTTGAAAGAGAGAGGGAGCGAAAAAATCTTTCCTGCTTATGGAGGTGAGATGGATGTCCTGGACTCAGATTTCTTGTCAATACGACGGCAGCTACCCCGGTTTCCTCTCCTGCGTGTTCGACTGCTACGCCAGCAAAGAGGAGCCGGTGGAGTTCCGCACCCCAGAGGATATGTGCTGCTCCCTCTATCCCCTGCGGACGGTGGCCACCAGCGAGGAGCACGCCAAACGGGTGTACCGCTCCTTCGGCAAGTTCGGCCCGGAAGGGCAGCGGCTGGCGGTGCGGACCTTCCTCACCTGCCTGCCGGACAGGGAGCTGTGGCTGTGGCGGTTTCTCCGCCTGGGCTACGCCCAGGGCCCCAGGGCAGCCCAAAACCTCACCGACCCGGTGGTGGACCGGGTGCGCAAAGCGGTGTGGCACCTGGAGCACGAGGCCCACATGTACAAGGGGTTTACCCGCTTTTCTGAGCTGGATGGGGTGCTGGTGGGGGAGATCGAGCCCAAAAACCGGGTGCTCCCCCTGCTGCGGGCCCACTTTTCCGGACGGTATCCCCAGGAAAATTTTGTCCTCCACGACCGCACCCACAGCGAGGTCCTGTTCCATCAGCCCGGACCCCGGGGCTGTGCCATCCTGCCGGTGGAAAACTTCCAGGCGGGCCCCGCCGGGGCGGAGGAACTGCA
This sequence comes from Lawsonibacter sp., assembly GCA_022798155.1. Lineage (GTDB taxonomy): Bacteria > Bacillota > Clostridia > Oscillospirales > Oscillospiraceae > Lawsonibacter. Next base: position 1,536 of record JAAWLY010000209.1, read on the forward strand.
ATACCGGAAGCTGTGGCGTGCCTTTTACAACACCATCGCCATCGAGGGGCGGTACAACCCCAAGTGCCGCATGACCAACATGCCCAAGCGCTACTGGGCCATGATGACCGAGTTTCAGGAGGATTGGGACACCGCCCTTCCAGAGGTCTCCTCCTTGCCCTCCCGCCCTAAATGAGGTATAATTGCCCCATGTAAACCGCCGGTTGACAAAAAAATACCCCTCAGTTGGTGGTCAGAGGACGGTTTGGGGTGGTATTTTGGAGGGGAAAGGAGGGCAAATATCATGACGTTAGGACAGCGCATCGCCCAAAAGCGAAAGGAACTGGGCCTGTCCCAGGAGGGGTTGGGGGACCGGCTGGGGGTGTCCCGGCAGGCCATCTATAAATGGGAGTCGGACACCTCCGTCCCCGAAATTGAAAAGCTGATAAGCTTGAGTAAGCTCTTCTCTGTCCCGGTGGGCTGGCTGCTGGGACTGGAGGAGGAAACCCGGGAGGAGGTCCCCTCCTCCGGCGAGTTGACCGAGACCCAGCTCCAGATGGTCCAGGAGATCGTGGACCGCTATCTGGCCGCCCAGCCCAAGCCCGCGCCGCCCAAACGGCGGCGGCTGGCCCGGCTGTGCAGAGTGGCTGGGGTGCTGGTGTTGCTCGCGGTGCTATTCAATCTGTTCTCCAAGCTGGACCGGGTGACCCAGGACTACAACAGCCTGCGGTACTCGGTGGACGACGTAAACCGCAATGTGAACAGCCAGATCAGCTCCATCACCAACCGGGTGGAGGACATCCTCAAGAGCCAGAACGCCCTGACGGCGGAGTGGTCCACAGAATTGGCCTCCACCGACCTGGCGGCCGGCACGGCCACCTTCAACCTGCGGGCGGTGCCCAAGACCTATGTGGAGGGGATGACCGCTCTGTTTGTGGCCCGAAGCGGAGAGGACACAGTGGAGATTCCCATAGAGCCGGGGGAGGACCACGCCTTTTCCGGGCAGGTCACCTGTCCCCTCACCGACGATATCTCCCTGACGGTGGTCTTTCTCACCGGGGACAAGCGGGAGACCCAGTGGCTGGAGGACTACGGCTATCTATACAGCGGCAGCTTCCCCGAGCTGTCTCTGGACGGCCGGCTCTGGTTCGACATGGTCCACAAGAAGGACAACCTGCTGCCCGCCTCGAAGGCCCCGGGGGTACAGGTTGAGAATTACAGCGAGAACGGCGTCCATCTCCCCTGGGGCTGGCGTCCGGAGCCGCCGGCCACTGTCCAGGTGGGCCTGTTCCAGGATCAAAAGCTGGTCATGTGGTATGAGGAGCGGGAGGAGGAGATCAA
>JAAWLY010000210.1 GCA_022798155.1 Lawsonibacter sp.
GCTGAAGCTAGAGAAAAAGCCCGGCGTAGTCATTGGTGTCCACGGCGATGGCGGCGCGCAGATGGGCTCGTTGTATGAGGCCATGAACTTCGCCTCCCTGTTCGACCTCCCAGCCGTATTCGTGGTGGTGAACAATGGCGTGGCCATGACCACCCCCACCGAGAAGGAGTGCAAGTGCGCCGAGATCTCCGGCCGGGCCTCTGGGTTCAACGTCAAGGGCGTCAGCGTCTGGGGCCAGGACCCCATCGCTGTCCGTGAGGCCATGGAGGCTGCCATCGCCAGCGCCCGCCGGGGCGAGCCCGCCCTGGTGGAGGTCATGACCTACCGCAAGTGCGGCCACTATTTCGGCGATCCCAGAGACTACGAGACCGAGGAGCGGGACGCCCGCATGACCGAGAAGTATCCCGACCCCATCGCCCGGTTCGAGCAGGTGCTTCAGGATATGGGCGTATGTACTGCCGATGAGCTGAAGGGCTACGCCAAGGAGATTAAAAACGAAATCGCCGAGGCATTTGAATGGGCCTACCAGCAGCCCAAGCTCACCGGTGCCATGACTAAGGGTGCGGACAAGGTCTTCTCCAACACCGAAGGAGGGAAGTTGTAATGAGGCATCTGAATTACGCGCAGGCCTTGGAGGCCGCAGTCTTTGAGGAGATGCAGCGGGACGGCAAGGTCTACTACATGGGCGAGGACGTGGGCGTCTTCGGCGGTGCGATCTCCAAGATGTATTCCCTCTATAAGACTTTCCCCGAACGGGTCATCGACACTCCCCTGGACGAGAAGGGCTTCACCGGCGTGGCGGTGGGCATGGCTTGGATGGGCCTGCGGCCCATTGTGGAGTTCATGTACCCGGACTTCATCGTGCTGGCCATGAATGAGATTGCACACGGCGCCTGCAAGCAGTATTGGCTGTCCAATCAGAAGTGCCCCGTTCCCATGGTCATCCGGTCCTGCCAGGGCATCGGCTCCCAATGCGGTGCGCACCACTCCGAGTGTATCGAAGGCTGGCTGATGAACTACCCAGGACTGAAGATTGCGGTGCCCACCTTCCCGGACGACGCCTACGGCATGATGAAGTACGCCGTCCGTGATAATGACCCCGTGGTCTGGCTGGACTGCCGCACTACCATCTACACCACGGAGGCCGACGTGCCGGAGGAGGCCGAAAACGCCCTCATCCCCTTTGGACAGGCCCGTATCCGTCGGGAGGGCACCGATGTGACCATCGTGGCCTGGCACAAGCTGCTCACAGACGCACTGGCCGCCGCCGAGGACCTGGAGAAGCAGGGAATTTCCTGCGAGGTCATCGATCCCCGCACCCTTATCCCCTTCGACATTGAGACGGTGCTGGCCTCTATCCGCAAGACCGGACATCTAATCATCGCCCATGAGGCCAACATCCGGGGCGGTTTCGGCGCTGAGATCGCCGCCCAGGTGCTGGAGCGAGAGGCCGGGGCCCTCAAAACTCCCATCACCCGTATTGGCACCCCCAACACCTTTATTCCGGTGGGCACGGTGGAGTGGCAGATCGTCCCAGACAAGATGGACGTCATCCACGCCGTCAAGGGCACGCTGGGCAAGGAGCTCACCTCCGAGGAGCGGGGCTCCACCGAAGTGGACGTCATTGCGGAGCTGAAAAAATCCCGCCCCAACGACGTGGAGTGAGCCTATCCAGGCGGGGCTTTGACAACTGGCGAGGCCCCGCCTTTTTGGCATGAGACAGGAGAGGAGGACGGCATGGCGCTAATCGGCATTATATGCAATCCGCAGTCGGGCAAGGACATCCGCCGTCTGCTCACAGCGGCCACCACCATCGACGACACAGAAAAAACCAACATTCTGGAGCGCATTCTGCTCTCCGCCGCCGCGGTGGGGAAACAACAGGTGTATCTCATGCCAGATCGGCTGGGCTATGGCCGCCTGCTTCTTCAGAAGGGACGGGCGCCCGGATATCAGGGAGACCTGTCCCAGTTGTCGATCTATAAGATGGAGACTACCGAGACCCAGCTGGACACCACCCATTTTGCCGCAGAGATGGAACGGCTGGGGGCGGATGTTTTGATTGTGATGGGAGGCGACGGCACCAGCCGGGCAGCTGCAAAGGGAACCCGCAAGGTTCCCACCATCTCCCTGTCCACCGGAACAAACAACGTATACCCGGAGATGCTGGAGGGCACGGTGGCAGGCATGGCGGCGGCGGTGCTGGCCGCTGGAGTGGTGCCGCTGGAGAAATGCGCCCGTCCAGCAAAATGTATTGAGGTGTCCATCAACGGAGCGCCAAAGGATCTCGCCTTGGTGGACGTAGTGTTCTGCCGCAACCCCTTTGTGGGCTCCAAGGCCATTTGGAACTACGAGGAGATTGACGGCGTGGTGGTGACCCAGTGCAGCATGGCGTCTATTGGCTTCTCTGCCCTGGCAGGGAGCGCCCTGACAGTGGGCTGTGAGAACGACTTCGGCGCTGTGGCGGAGTTGGGGCATGGCACCCCCAACACCCTGGCCTCTGTGGGGGCAGGGTCCATCCGGGGCATCCAAATCGTAAGCGCCTGCCCCCTGTCCCTGGACGAACCCTATGTCCGAACCATGACCACCCAGGGCACCCTGGCTCTGGATGGGGAGCGGGAGATCTTTTTCCGACCGGGAGACGTAATCCAATGCAAGGTGACCCGACAGGGCCCTATACGGGTGGATGTGCGCCGCACTGTGGAGCTGGCCCGGGACCTGGGCTTTTTCAAATTAGAGAGATGAGCAAAACAAGACCGAAGCAAGAAAGCCACAAGGGTGCGGTAGAGCGGAATAGTCGGTAGGTATGCAAAAAGGTACAAAAACCAGGCCCG
>JAAWLY010000211.1 GCA_022798155.1 Lawsonibacter sp.
TTACAGGGCACACCGTACTCGTCAAAAACATCAAAGCCGTTCATCTCCAGGGTGCCCTGGATGCACTCCCGGATCTGTTCCGTGTCGTCCCACTCCATCCCGTCCACGCAGGAGGGCAGATCCTCATACCGCTTTTCGTGGAGGACATGCAAAATATTTTTCACTGTCTCAATGGCCTGCTGCTTGTGCTGTTCGGTCATAAAATCACTCCTTTCCAAACAAAAACGCCCCGAGCCGCATTGGCTCAGGGCGAACAAGATTGTCCGTGGTTCCACCTGAATTTCCCCATGGGGGGACGCTCTGACCCAGTAACGGCGGGGACCGGCGGGCCATTTCCTTCCCGCGCTCCAGGGGGCCTTCCCAACCGGACGGAGGAGGATTTTCACCGGCCATCCTCTCTCTGCAGCTCCGTGATCCGGGGTACTGTTCCCTGTCTTCGCTTTGTGAGTCCCTATTGTATGCTACTTTTTCTCCCCTGTCAAGGGGGATCTTTTGTTTTTTGGTCCGTTTGCAAATGTAATGACCAACAACATTTGCCGCGGCCGCCATAATGAAATCCGCCAGAGCGGCCATCCCTCCACCTCCTCCCTGTTGCCGGGGCAGGGAAAGACAGCCGCTGGTATTATACGGGGGTTCGATGGCATCCGCAAGTGCTTCTCACGATCCCCGCTGCTTCAAATACACCATCAGCACCGCCGCGTCTGCCGGGGACACCCCGGACACCCGTCCGGCCTGGCCCAGGTTTTTGGGGCGGATGGCGTCCAGCTTCTGCCGGGCTTCCAGCCGCAGGCCGGCGATGGACAGGTAGTCGATGTCCTCCGGCATGGGCCGCTCCTCCAGCCGGCGGACCTCCTCCACCTGGCGCAGCTGGCGGTGGATGTAGCCGGCGTATTTGATGGTGATCTCCGCTTCACGGACCACGGCGGGGTCCAGGGCGGGGCGCTCCGGGTCGAAGGGGGCCAGATCGGCGTAGGACAGCCGGGGGCGGCGGAGCAGGTCGGCCAGCCGGGCCCCGTCCCTGACGGGGGGCTCCCCCCGGGCTTCCAGCAGGGCGGCCAGCGCCGTGGTGGGGGGCGTGCCGGTGTGCTCCAGGCGGCGGACCTCCCGGTCCACGGCGGCGTATTTCTCCCGCACCGTTTCATATTGCTCCCGGGAAACCAGCCCCAGCTCATACCCGATGGGGGTCAGCCGCCGGTCGGCGTTGTCCTGGCGGTGGAGGAGCCGGTACTCGGTGCGGGAGGTCATCATGCGGTAGGGCTCGTTGGTGCCCTTGGTAACCAGGTCGTCGATGAGCACCCCGATATACCCCTGGTCCCGGCGGAGGATCAGGGGCGGCCTGCCCTGGATTTTCAGGGCGGCGTTCACCCCGGCCACAAAGCCCTGGACGGCGGCCTCCTCATAGCCGGAGGAGCCGTTGAACTGCCCTGCCCCATACAGGCCGGGGACCGCTTTCACCTCCAGGGTGGCTTCCAGGCCGGTGGGGTCCACGCAGTCGTACTCGATGGCGTAGGCGCACCGGGTCATCTCAGCGTTCTCCAGGCCGGGGATGGTGTGGAGCATCTCGATCTGCACCTCCTCAGGCAGCGAGGAGGAGAAGCCCTGGATGTACAGCTCCTCGGTATCCAGGCCCATGGGCTCGATGAACAGCTGGTGGCGCTCCTTGTCGGGGAAGCGCTCTACCTTTGTCTCGATGGAGGGGCAGTACCGGGGGCCCACCCCCTCGATGGTGCCGTCGTAGAGGGGGGAGCGGGACAGGTTGGCCCGGATGATTTTGTGGGTGTCCTCGTTGGTGTAGGTGAGCCAGCACACCGCCCGGTTCTCCGGGGGGCGCTCCGTCTGGAAGGAGAAGGCCAGCCCCTCCCCGTCCCCCTCCTGGAGCTCCATTTTGGAAAAGTCCACGCTGCGGGCGTTGACCCGGGGGGGCGTGCCCGTCTTGAACCGGCGTATGGACAGCCCCAGCCGGATGAGGGCCTGGGTCAGGGGCAGGGCGGCGGACAGGCCGTCGGGGCCGGAGGCCCGGACCACCTCCCCCACCACGATCCGGCCCCCTAAATGGGTGCCGGTGGCCACCACCGCAGCCTTCACCCCGTACACCGCCCCGGTGTGGGTAACCACCCCGGATACGGCGCCGTTTTCGGTGAGGATGTCCACCACCTCCGCCTGCTTGACCCATAAATTCTCCTGGCGCTCCAGGGTGTGCTTCATCACCTTCTGGTACTCCCGGCGGTCGGCCTGGGCCCGGAGGGACCACACTGCGGGGCCTTTGCTCCGGTTGAGGAGCCGGTACTGGATGCAGGCCCTGTCCGCGGCTTTGGCCATCTCGCCCCCCAGGGCGTCCAGCTCCCGGACCAGATGGCCCTTGCCTGTGCCCCCGATGGCCGGGTTGCAGGGCATGTTGCCCACCGCGTCCAGGTTGACGGTGAAACACAGGGTCCTCATCCCCATCCGGGCGGCGGCCAGGGCGGCCTCGATGCCCGCGTGGCCCGCCCCGATGACGGCGATATCAAATTGTCCAGCTTGATAGGTCCTCACGCGAATTCCACACTCCAGTCAGGGGGAAGGTTGTTCCGCATCCCAAAGCTCTCCAGAATGAATTTCCCATCCTCCTGCCGAAATACGACGTCAAAGGTTGTGTTTTCGATCATGCCACAGTATTCCAGGATGAGGCAGGGCTTATCCACATAGACCAGATTCAGGGAGTAGGGGAAGCGGCCGCCGCCCC
>JAAWLY010000212.1 GCA_022798155.1 Lawsonibacter sp.
GAACGTGGGCACCCAGGGGGCCATCAAGGGGGCGGTGTCCGCCCACGACCTGAAGGAGATCGGCTGTCAGGTGGAGCTGTCCAACACCTACCACCTCCACCTGCGCCCCGGGGACGAGGTTGTCCGTCAGATGGGCGGGCTCCACAAGTTTATGGACTGGGACGGCCCCATGCTCACTGACAGCGGGGGCTTTCAGGTCTTCTCCCTGTCCGGCCTGCGGAAGATCAAGGAGGAGGGGGTCACCTTTGCCTCCCACATCGACGGCCGCCGCATCTTCATGGGTCCGGAGGAGTCCATGCAGATTCAGTCCAACCTGGGCAGCGACATCGCCATGGCCTTTGACGAGTGTGTGGAAAACCCCTCTCCCTACGAGTATGTGAAGGCCTCCTGTGAGAGGACAGCCCGGTGGCTGGAGCGCTGTGTTGCAGAGCATGTCAGGTTAAATACCTTGCCGGAGACAGTCAATCCCCGGCAGCAGCTCTTTGGCATCAACCAGGGAGGGACCTACGCCGATCTGCGGGTGTGGCACATGGAGGAGATTGCCAGGCTGAACTGCGACGGCTACGCCATCGGCGGCCTGGCGGTAGGGGAGCCCACACAGGTGATGTACGACATCATCGACGCGGTGGAGCCCCACATGCCGGCGGACAAGCCCCGGTACCTCATGGGAGTGGGGACCCCCTCCAATATCATTGAAGGGGTGGCCCGGGGGATCGACTTCTTCGACTGCGTCATGCCCGCCCGGAATGCCCGCCACGGCAAGCTGTATACATGGAAGGGAACCATCAACATCAAGAACGAGAGGTATAAGCTGGACGGGCGGCCCATCGACCCCACATGTACCTGTCCCGCCTGCCGTTCCTTCTCCCGGGCCTATCTGCGCCACCTGGTGGTGGCCCAGGAGATGCTGGCCATGCGGCTGGCGGTGCTCCATAACCTGCACTTTTACAACGAGCTGATGTCCCGCATCCGTCAGGCCATCGACAGCGGGACCTATGAGGACTTCCGGGCTCAATATTCCGGCCTGCTGGACCGGCCCGCCCAAGAAGAATAGAGAAATTTGGCAAAAGGGCTTGTCAACCGGGAAAATATCCGGTATAATACTTTTTACTGCGTCAAGGAGATATTCTGTTGACAGTCTGATTATGCAGTAGTTTTGGAGGAAAGATTTTATGGATCCTAATATGATTTTAATGCTTGTCCTGATGTTCGCTATGCTGTACTTCTTCATGATCCGCCCGGAGAACAAGCGGAAGAAGGAGGCCCAGAACCTGCGGGACTCCCTGAAGGTGGGCGACGTCATCACAACCATCGGCGGCATTGTGGGTACCATCTGTAAGGTGGACGAGAGCACCATTGTCATTGAGACCAGCGCCGACCGGGTACGCATCGAATTTACCAAGTGGGCTGTGTCCAGCAAAAATGTGGCCCCTGACCAGCCTGCGAATTAAAAGTTACAGGCATGTCTTTCATCCTCCCCGCATAGGTTTTACCAAACCGTGGGGGAGGGTGTTTTTATGAAAAAGAAGGTGCAGCGGCCGGAGGAGATAGGCGGTCAGTGGCTCAATGCCATGTGTGAGGTGCTTAAAGGGGGCGTATTGGCCGGGGTGACCGCCATCCTGGCGCTGCTGATCTGTGCGGTGCTGGTGTCCGTTGGCGTAGTGCCGGTGGGAGCCATGTACGGCGGGGTGCTGGCCGTCTGCGTCCTGGGGGCGCTGACAGGGGGGGCCTACGCCGTCCGGCGGGTGGGTGGCCGGTCTCTGCTGGCAGGGCTGGGCGTGGGAGTGGTATTGTTCCTCCTGCTGCTCACCGCCGGACTGATTGCCTACCAGGGAGCCTCTGTCGCTAACGGCGGGGCCGGAATTTTGTGCGCCTGCCTGTGCGGCGGAGCTATCCCGGGACTCTTGGGAAGAAAACCCAAGAAAAAACACAGAAGATGATTGAAATAAATTTTATTCTATGTTATAATGCGTATCACTATGGCAGAATCTGCTGTAAGCAATAAACAGGAGGAGATACTAATGAAGCACATTCAGACTTTAAGCGGGGCCACCCTGAAGGCCAGCGCCGCCAAGGGCGGCTGCGGTGAGTGCCAGACCTCTTGCCAGTCCGCCTGCAAGACTTCCTGCACTGTCGCCAATCAGAAGTGTGAGAACAAGTAAAAAAGGTCTGAAAAGGCGGGCGCTTCTCGGCGCCTGCCTTTTGCTGTACTTCTTTTATACATATGAGAGACAATGGGGAGGAACAAAGCATGCTCTCATTGCTGCATATAGAAAATATCGCGATTATCGAATCGGCGGACATCAGCTTCGACGGGGGGTTTAACGCGCTCACCGGTGAGACGGGTGCCGGCAAGTCCATCGTGATTGACGCCATCAGCGCGGTGCTGGGGGAGCGTACCAGCCGGGAGCTGATTCGTACCGGCGCCAAATCAGCGGTAGTTAACGCGGTGTTTACCGGTTCTCTGCCTGTAAAATGGCTGGAGGACAACGGGTTTCCCGCAGAGGGTGAGGAGCTGATGCTCCAGCGTGAGATCCAGGGGGACGGGCGCAACGCCTGCCGGGTGAACGGACGGCCTCTGACGGTTGCCCAGCTCCGGGAGCTGGGGCGTCAGCTGCTGAACATCCACGGCCAGCACGACGGCCAGCAGCTGCTGGACCCGGACTGCCACCTGGGCTATCTGGACAGCTT
>JAAWLY010000213.1 GCA_022798155.1 Lawsonibacter sp.
CCTTGAAATACATCCAGTATTCCTGCGTCAAATTGGCTTCGTCTGGCGAAAAAATTCCTCGCCGTTGGGCACATTTCCATTTTTCAAACCGCGCCTAATGATTTTGCACGATTTGGAGAGGATTTTATGGAACGCACCACCATCGCCGCCATCTTTGCCGACCAGGAGGCCCTGGGCGGTCAGACCGTCACTGTTATGGGCTGGGCCCGGACCATCCGTGATATGAAAACCTTCGGCTTCATCGAGCTCAACGACGGCTCTTGCTTTAAAAACCTCCAGGTGGTCATGGACGCCAACACCCTGGATAACTACAAGGAGATCGCCGGCCAGAACGTGGGGGCCGCGCTGATCGTCCAGGGCGAGGTGGTGCTCACCCCCGGGGCTAAGCAGCCCCTGGAGGTAAAGGCGGCCTCCATCGCGGTGGAGGGCCCCTCCACCCCAGACTACCCCCTGCAGAAAAAGCGCCACGGGGTGGAGTACCTGCGCACCATCCAGCACCTGCGGCCCAGAACCAACCTGTTCTCCGCCGCTTTCCGGGTGCGCTCAGTGGCCGCCCACGCCATCCACTGCTTCTTCCAGGACCGGGGCTTTGTCTATGTCCACACCCCCATTATCACCGGCTCTGACTGCGAAGGGGCCGGAGAGATGTTCCAGGTGACCACCCTGGACCTGAACAATCCCTCCCGCACCCCAGACGGTCAGATCGACTACTCCAAGGACTTCTTCGGCAAGCAGACCAGCCTCACCGTCTCCGGCCAGCTGAACGCCGAGAACTTCGCCATGGCCTTTGGCAACGTGTACACCTTCGGCCCCACTTTCCGGGCGGAGAACTCCAACACCCAGCGCCACGCCGCCGAGTTCTGGATGATCGAGCCAGAGATGGCCTTTGCCGACCTGAACGACTATATGGACACCGCCGAGGCAATGATTAAGTATATTATCACCACCGTGCTGACCAAGTGCCCGGATGAGATTGCCTTCTTCAACTCCTTTGTGGACAAAGGCTTGAAGGAACGGCTGGAGCACGTGGCCTCCTCTGACTTTGCCCGGGTGAGCTACACCGAGGCGGTGGAGATTTTGCAGAAAAACAACGACAAGTTCGACTTTAAAGTGGAGTGGGGCACCGATCTCCAGACCGAGCACGAGCGCTACCTCACCGAGCAGGTGTACAAACGCCCCGTCTTTGTTACCGACTACCCCAAGGAGATCAAGGCCTTCTATATGCGCCTGAACGACGACGGCAAAACCGTGGCCGCCGCCGACTGCCTGGTTCCCGGCATCGGAGAGATCATCGGCGGGTCACAGCGTGAGGAGCGGCTGGAGATCCTGGAGCGCCGCATTCAGGAGCTGGGCATGGACCCCAAGGACTACTGGTGGTACTGCGACCTGCGGCGGTATGGCTCCTGCCGCCACGCCGGCTACGGTCTGGGTTTCGAGCGGATGGTCATGTACCTGACGGGCATCAGCAACATCCGGGATGTGGAGCTCCACCCCCGCACGGTGGGCAACGCCGATTTTTAAACGGGAAAGGGGACCCAAACTATGCGCAAAAAGCTGACAGCCCTGGTCCTGTCTCTGGCCCTGGTGCTGGAGCTGGCCGGCTGTATGCAGACAGCCGGCGACCCCATGCGCTTCCGAACCCGCTGGAACGTTCCAGCCCCTCCCGCCGTCTCCAGCGGCGGAACCTCCCAGGATCCTCCCTCCAACCCGGACATCCCCGACCCCGGCGCCTGGGAGGAGGACCACGTCCTGCCTATCGCCTATACGCCCCTGGGGGAGGGCAAGCTGGAGTTGCCCATTACAGGGGCCACCGGCGTCACCGCAGTGGAGCTTCCCCTGTGGCAGTATCAGCCGGGCACCGAGCCGGCCCCCCCCGAGGAACCCGAGCCCCCGGCAGAGCCCGACCCTCCGGCCCCTCTGGAACCGCCTGCCCCCCCGGTGGAACCTCCGGCACAGCCGAAGCCGCCGCCGGATGCCTCCTCAGAGCCCAACCCTGATCCCTCTGCGCCATCCGGCGATTCCTCAGAAGCGCCCCCGGATACCTCGGTCTCCCCGGAGCAGCCCCCAGATGCGCCGGACGAACCGGCGCAAACCGAGCCCGCCTCCCCCGTTCCAGGGGACCTTGGCCCGGGGATGGGCCCCTTTGTCACCATACCAGAGCCGTCTCCTGACGGCTCGCAGCCCCCGGACAGCTCCCAGACTCAGGAAGCCCCGGACGGCTCGCAGCCGCCTGTCCTCCCCCCGCCGGATGAGTCCGCCCCGCCCCCGGACAGCTCCCAGCCCTCCAGCAGCTCCCAGCCCTCCAGCAGCTCCCAGGCCTCGGGCAGCGCGCAGTCCCCGGACAGCTCCCAGACTCCCGCTGAGCCGGAGGAACCGGAGGAGCCCGACCCCTATGCCGGCGCAAAGGCCGTCCTGCCGGCGGGAACCTGCTTCACCATCCTCCAGGAGGTGGAGGACTGGTGGCTTGTCCAGGTGGAGGCGGACGTCCGGCTGGAGGCGGAGGAGGGCCAGGAGCCAAAAACCAAACGGCAGGAGACTACCGGCTGGGTGGAACACCGCTTCTGCATGATTAATCTGCCTGATGTGATTCCCTCCATTCTCTACGACGCCACCAATACATACGCCTCCCTCTTTGTCAGCTCCGGGAAGAAGATCCCCGGCATCACAGGCGAGGCCCTGTACGCCGGAG
>JAAWLY010000214.1 GCA_022798155.1 Lawsonibacter sp.
TCGGTGGCGATGCGCATGTACATGTCGATGTCCAGGGTGTTGTGGTGGGTGATGAAGGGCCGGGCGGTGGCGCCGCCGGAGATGGTGTTCAAAACGGGGGTCTCCACCTCCATAAAGCCCCGGCCGTCCATAAAGTCCCGGACATGCTTGATGAACTGGGAGCGGATGACAAAGTTGCGCTTCACCTCCGGGTTGACGATCAGGTCCACATACCGCTGGCGGTAGCGCAGCTCGGTGTTGGTCAGGCCGTGGAACTTCTCGGGCAGGGGGAGCAGCGACTTGCTCAGCAGGGTGACGTTTACCACCCGGACGGACATCTCTCCCCGCTGGGTGCGGAAGACGATACCGTGGACCCCCACGATATCACCGATGTCGTACTTTTTAAAGCGGTTATACTCCTCCTCATCCATCTCGTCCTTCCGGGCGTAGAGCTGGATACGGCCGGACTTGTCCTGCAAATCGCAGAAGGACACCTTGCCCATCCCCCGCTTGGACATCAGCCGTCCGGCGATGGAAACCTCTTTGCCCTCCAGGCTGTCGAAGCTGGCCTTGATGTTGGCCGAGTCGTTGTCCGTCACATAGCGGGTGATGGTGAAGGGGTCGTTGCCGTCCTCCTGGAGCTGCTTGAGCTTGTCCCGGCGGATTTGGAGCAGTTGGGACAGGTTCTCCTGCTCAGAGGCCTGGTTTGGATTGTTCTTATCAGCCATATCGGCTCTCTCCTATCTGTAAAAATGCCCTCCCTGGTGGGGAGGCGGCGCCTTGGAAGGGAACGGGGCTTACCGCTCCACCTTCAGAAGCTTATACTCCACCGGGCCGGCGGGGGCGTCTACGGTGACGTCGTCTCCGGCATTTTTGCCCAGCAGGGCCCGGCCAAAGGGGGAGTCCTCAGAGATAGCCCCGTTCATGGGGTCGGCCTCCTGGGAGCCCACAATCTTGTAGGTCAGCTCTTCGTCAAACTCCTTGTCCAACACGGTGACGGTGGAGCCCAGGCGGACATAGTCCCCCTCGGTCTCGTCCTCCTCGATGACCACATAGTTGGACAGAATCTCTTCCAGCTCGGCCATGCGGGAATACAGCTTGCCCTGTTCGTTTTTAGCCTCGTCATACTCGCTGTTTTCGCTCAGATCGCCAAAGGAGCGGGCCTCTTTAATCAGCTCGGCCACCTCTTTTTCACGGGTGCCCTTGAGATAGGCCAGCTCGTCCTGCAGTTCCTTGAGCCGCTCGGGGCTCAATTTATATTCCTTTGCCATGAAAACTCGCACACCTTTCAAAATATGATGCTGACGGGCCAGCCTCCGGCTGGCCCCTACATAAACCGTAGAAGCCGCCGCCCTCGGCAGCCCGTTTAATTTTAAAGCCTATATTCTGTGCTATTATATTTGTTTCCACCCAGTCTGTCAAGTGATTTTTATGTCATTCCGGTCCAGTTTTCCCCCCTCCCACAGGGCGGCCAGCAGGGGCAGGTCCTCCCGGTCCTCCTCTGCCAGGCCGGGGGCGGACAGGGTCAGCCCCGCCAGCTCCGGGCGGGGGCCGTAGAGCTGCAGCAGGGTCTCCTCCCGCCGGGCGCCCCCAGGCTGAAATTCCAGGGCCACCTGGCCCCTTTCCCCCGGCGGCAGGATGGGTACGCCCAACTCCCGCCGCAGCCACCGGGCCAGTTCCGTCCCGCCGTTGGGGGCGTCCACCACCACCCGGCGCACCTGGGCGCACAGCGCCGCCGCCGTCCGGGCCATTTCCCGGTCCGCCCGTATCCCCCGCAGGGCCACCGTGGCCCGGTCGGGGGCCAGCCCCTGGCGCTCCAGGGCCTCCAGGGCCAGGGGGACCGACTGGGCCCGGACAAGGGAGTCCGCCTCCACCGGCCGCAGGCCGAAGCGCTCCAACAGGGGCCAGCGGTCGAACCCCTTGGGGACCAGCACCCGGAGAACTCCTCCCCGGCGCAGGTTTCTCCCCGCCCGGTCCAGGCGGTACTCCCCCCAAAAGCCCGCCCGGTCCACCTCCGTCCGCAGCACGCTCAGGCCGTACAGCCGGCCCGCCGCCGCCTTTCCCCGGCCCTTGGGCGCCAGCACAAGCTGTCCTACCATCAAAAATCCCCCCGTTCCCTTTAGCCTATGTGGGAGACGGGGGGGATATTAAATCTGGCTCTGTTTTTTCTTCCATTTGGCCGCCATGTACCGCTCTTCCTCGCTGAAGATACAGCCGCAGTACTTCTGCATGTAAAAGCCGTGGTCCCGGGCGAACTGCTGTCCCTCCTGGAACAGGGGGCGGAAGTCCCGGTAGAGGAAGGCTACCCCGTATTTCTCCCCCATCTCCCGGGCGGTGGCGGCGATGGCCTCGTGGCGCTGGTAGGGGGAGATGAGCAGAGAGGTGGTAAAGCTGTCGTAGCCGTTTTCGGCGGCATACCGGGCGGTTTTCTCCATCCGCACCCGGTAGCAGTAGGCGCACCGGCCGCCGATGTCCCCGGCCACGGCGGTGATGAAGGGCCGCAGGTCGTAGGTCCCCCCAATGGCCAGCTTCAGGCCGATCTCCCTGGCGTACTCCTCCAGGGTGCGCTTCCTGGCCTGGTACTCGGTATAGGGGTGGATATTGGGGTTGAACCAGAAGCCGGTGACAGACACCCCCTCCTCCCTCAGCTGGGCGATGGGGCGGTTGGCGCAGGGGGCGCAGCAGATGTGCATCAGGGTGTTCATTG
>JAAWLY010000008.1 GCA_022798155.1 Lawsonibacter sp.
GCCCTATGCTCCGGAATACAATCCAGATGAATACTTGAATCATACTTTGAAGATTTCTGTTCATTCAGGTCATCTGCCCTATACTGCGGAAGACATCTCTCATAAGATTCCGTCATTCATGCGGAAATTACAGCATCGTCTGCCTCTCGTGTCCAGCTTTTTCCGCCACCCGGCGCTTTCCCATCTTGAAGTAATACAATCATATATTCCGTTTTCCAATTCATATAGTTTATCGGAGGTGATCTTAATGAAAACCGTGGTTCTGATTTTAAGTGAATCCCGTTTACTACCAAACAGGTCCAATAGCGAAGAAATTCATCAGGTTATCAAGGCTTGGTTGACGGAAAAGCTGCGAGAATGATGAAAAGAGGGACAACATGACCCTTTTTACGAATAAGTTGATAGACAATGCACAATCCAGCACCGCAAGATTTTAACGCTACAATCCCACTGAATGAGCGCAATAACAAGAACCCTGACAAGCTACCCTCTGGCCGCCTTGTCTGTGACGCTGGTCTGGCCATGAGGAAGGATGGAACGATTTTTGACCGAACCAAATGACGCTCTTTATATAACATATTACTTCTGCATTTAAAGATAGGAAAGTGCCGGGCCGTGATGGACCTTCAGATTGTCCAGGATCAGGAATGCCTTGATACGCTGTCCATATTTCGCTGGCGCGATTCTGTCGTACTCCGGTTAATTTCTCAATTTCTTTCCCCGTTTTCCCCAATTTCTTGAGCCGTACGACCTGCCTGCGTATCTCCTTGAGGCCCTCTCTCCCTACTTTCCTCAGATCCATGTATTCCATACCCCCTATTTTATCATACCACATCTCTTTTTCCCAGCTTTTTTCTCAGAAGTAATAATTCGGAGGGTTTTTGAGAGAAAAAATTGAGAGCCGGTGCCTGACTATTCTTTGGACAAGCCCTGTTGGGAGGGCGTTGGGAGTGAGTTTGGGAGGGTGCGCTGGAGGACATTTTTGAACGAAGAAGGTGCCCAAACGAAAAGTAAGAGGCACAGCACCCCAGCCAGCACGACCACAAAAGGGTTTGAGTAATTCACCGTTACTCAGGCCATTTTCTTTATTTTAGGTTGTTTTTCAATGATATTCCGCCAAAATCCAGTCTTAAAAGTTCCATATCATTCCTCGCTGTTTCAAAAGCGAGCTAAAATAGAGGGGACATTGGGGGTATTGGAGGGATTGGGGAGGGATTTTTAAGCCCTCCCCAGTGGCATCAGACCAAGTTACCATAATTTATAAGATATTATTTTTCTCATATATCTCTCTTGACGGACTAAAATATGCTCATTTATCATGTTAATATAGCGTTATCATTGCCTGGGCAATAACTGTACGGACATAGAAAAATTTGATCCTCCCGTTTTAATTTTTCTAAACTATACGGGAGGTAAAATCAAGGCGGTTTAATCCGGTCGGGAATTACTCTCATCGTAATCTCAGGCTGAATGCGAAAGAAGAGGAGGCACAGTCCATGCCTTGGCTTATTTTGGGATTGACTTTGCTGTGGCTGTGTTATCTGCTGTGGGAAAACCGGCGGGCAGCCAAGGCCCGCAGGCAGTTGGCCCACGTGGTTCACGTCAATGGTATCCGGGGAAAGTCTACAGTCTGCCGCTTGATCGACGCCGGACTGCGGGCGGGCGGATTGAGAGTCTTCTGCAAAACCACGGGCACAGACCCCAGGGTCATCGGCGTCAATGGAGACGAGGAGCCGCTGGTGCGCCGGGGAAAGGCCAATATCAAGGAACAGATCAAGATTCTCCGTCAGGCCGCCGGGCAGGGCGCTCAGGTTTTGGTCATTGAATGTATGGCGCTCCAACCAGAACTGCAATTCGCCGCCCAGCACCGTATTCTGAGGGCGGATATCGGAGTCATTACCAATGTGCGGCGGGACCACACGGATGTGATGGGAAACACCTTGACAGAAATCTGCGAGGCTTTAAGCAACACAATTCCCCAAAACGGCGTCCTGTTTACCGGAGAAAAGGCCCGGCGGGAGCAGCTGGCCCAAGCGGCCCAAAAGATGGGGAGCAGCTTTATCCCCGCGTACCCCACCGGAGCGGAACCGCCGTTCGATTTTGCGGAAAACATCGCGCTGGCGCTGTCGGTCTGTGAGTATCTGGGCGTGAGCCGGGAGATTGCTCTGTCCGGCATGGCCCAATATAAGCGGGACCCCTACGCATTGACCATACACAAGGTCCATAAGGCTGTATGGGTCAATGGGCTATCCATCAACGACGTGCAATCCACCTGTATGGTATGGGAAAAGCTGAAAAAGGAACACGATTGGGCTGGTAAACGGTTCATCCTTCTGCTCAATAATCGGGCGGACCGGGGCAGCCGGACGCGGGATATGCTTCAGGTCTGCATGGAGCTGGCGCCCTCAGAAGTCTGGCTGATGGGGGCTTCCCAGGGATATATGGCGCGGAGACTGAAAAAACTCCCTATCCCTGCCATGCGGTTTTCCAGCGCTGCCGCTCTGGACTTTACCTCCCTGGATGAAAACTGCGTTGTATTCGCAGCAGGTAATATTGCGGACGAGGGCCGGGCTTTGATGGCCCGTATCCGAAAGGAGGGGATTGCTTTTGTATAGCCAAGTTATAATACTCAGCGTCATCATCAGTCTGATTTATACGGAGCTGACCGGCTATTCCGCAGGGCTGATTCTTTCCGGCTATCTGGCACTGAACCTTCAAAATCCTGTCCGGCTGCTCTTTACCCTTGTCAGTGCGGCGGCAGCGGTGGGGATATGCCGCCTGCTCTCCGAAGTGATGATTTTGTATGGGCGGCGGAGATTTGCTCTCATGTTGCTGCTGACCTTCTTCTTTTCTTGGGGTGCGGGGAACCTGGGATTTTCCATTCCCGTAATTGGGATTATCCTGCCCGGACTGCTGGCACGGGAATTTGACCGTCAGGGCTTTGTCACCACAGGACTAAGCCTGGCCGTTACCACTGGGGCCACATTCCTCTGTATGCTGCTGTTAAGGAGGTAGGGCTATGGAACAGGCGAAGCGTTTGGTCCTCTGCTTTGGGGCCTTGTGGCTGATTGCGGGAGCTGTCCTGACCGTTTCCGGGGCCAAGTCGGAAAGACCGGAAGACTACGACACAAAAATAGCGGCGGCACATCTCATGGGGGAGTGGATGGACACAATAAAGGCAATGAAGCTCCAGGCCGGACTGGAGCTGACAGAGGAGGACCTCCACGGCACCGGGCTGATGGGGGAGCGCTATACATTCATTACCACCACGCTGGGCGACCCGGCGGCCAAGCGGACCACCTGCAACCCGGACATGGCGGCTCTCTTGGTGGAATTGCTGGGTGAGGCGGGTGTGCGGCCCGGAGATACGGTAGGGGCCGGTTTTTCCGGCAGTTTCCCGGCCATGAATCTGGCTGTGTTAGCCGCCTGCCAGACGTTGGATGTCAAATGTGTCTACATCGCCTCGGTTGGGGCCTCTACCTACGGGGCCAACCAGCCGGAGCTGACTTTTCCGGATATGGTATGCCGCCTGCATCAGGAGGGCCTGTTGGAATGGGCCCCTTCCCTCATTACACCTGGCGGGGACTACGACTGCGGGACAGAGATGGACCCAGAACTGCGAAAGCAGGTTCTGTCCCGTATCCGCGGCTACGGCGTGCGGATTATGGAGGAGCCGGACTTTAAACAAAACCTGTCCGCCCGTATGGAGCGATATGAGGTCGAAGGACCTATCAAATGCTTTATCGGGGTGGGTGGCAACATCTCTACGCTGGGGCTGGAGGATGAAGATATCCCCTGCGGCGTGATTCCTGCGGGGACGATTCAGGATGTCTCTGACAGAAGCGGACTGCTCCAGTTGTACAACGCCCAGGGCCTGCCGGTAATTTATCTGTTGAATATCAAAGAGTTAATGGCAGAACACGGATTGACCTTCGATCCGGAACAACTTTTGCCGCCAGGGGAAAGCTCTATCTATTATGAGACAGCTTATCCGAAATGGGGGGCGGTGATAGGTTTGGCCGGGGCAATCGCTACAATATGGCTTGGCTTCCGTCGTTTGCGGCGGGAGGACTAGGGCTTGTTTGAAAAATGTCAACATGCCCAAACGTCGGCTCTTTTTCCGCCGTGCTTTGCCAATTTTCCTTGAAATACATCCAGTATTCCTGCGTCAAATTGGCTTCGCCTGGCGAAAAAATTCCTCGCCGTTGGGCACATTTCCACTTTTCAAACCGCGCCTAATTCCTCTTTTGGCCCTCGATTCGGTAATAGCCGCGCACCAGACCGAGCTGCGCACAATCAGCGCAGGACCAGGGAGGAGTGGGAGGAGGCATTGTCCAGCCGGGTAAGGCAGGATAGCGTGGAATTTATATTGACAAGGTATGGTATGCGTTAAGAACAGGGGGCGTTATGACAAAGATTGGAACCATCCGAGGGCTGACGGCCTTTGTCCACAGCCGAAGAGTTTTACTGATGGGCTTAGGACTGATCGCATTGAGCTTCTGTATGCCTGTGCTATTCACCGTGGAAAACATTCAGGTGCGGCATTTTCTGCACCTGGCCCTGACGACTGGAGAGAGGTTAGACCTGATCAATGCGGCCCTGCGGCTGGTGGTCTTGAATACAGTGCGCGCCCTCCCGCACTATTGCGGCGCCTTTCTAGTCGCCGACGCCCTGGAATTCCGGTGGAACGGACGAGAAGCGTGGTACTGTAACGCTGGGCTGATACTCTTGCTGCTGTACGCCATCTACCGCAGCATTGATTTAATCTATGGCATATACTACGACTTTGGTCTTCCTGCCATTACCGCGGCTTTTTTCATCATTTTATTTATCAAATTAAATTATCAGTATATTTCTTCCATAAAGAAAACGCTTTTTGTGGCAATGGAGCTGGCTGCTTGGCAGTTTTTAGACATTATGCCTTCAGCGTCCTTCCTGCCTGTGGGCAGGGGCGAGATGTCTAAAGCCATCAAACTGGCCGGCCGGCTGCTGGATGGGGAATCCGCGCTGGACACCATGGGCACGATAGGAATTCTTTCGTTTGCCTTTGGTGCGGTCTTTCTGTTCATTCTGTTGCGGGATGAAAACTACCTGCGGGAGATGGATGCCCTTAAAGAACAAAACAGCGCAATCCAGGCCAAAGCCCATCTGAATGAGATGCGCACCCGGACCTACCAGGAGATCCAGCATCTTGTCCACGATTTGAAATCTCCCCTGACGGTAGTGCAGACCCTGGTGGGGGCTTGCAAGCTGGAATGTGAGCAGAACGGCGAACTGGAACAACTGGAGCTGCTGGGACGGGTGGAAAACTCGGTGGACCATATGAGCCAGATGATCTCTGAGATTCTATATCAGGATAAGACAAGCCTTGTCTCAGTGGAAAAACTCTTAAACCGGGTATTGGCACAGATATCAATCGAAAATTACGCCCCTTATGTCCACCTTGAGATGACTGAGCCCAAGGCAAGGATACGTGTCAATGGAATCCTTTTTTCCCGTGTGCTGGTCAATCTGGTACAAAACGCCGCCAATGCCATTGAAACAAGCCGAGTGCCCAACATTACGATTCGCTCAGATATTGATAAGGCCTGGGTCCGTTTTCAGGTGATTGACAACGGAAGGGGAATCAAAAAACAGAAGCTGGAGGACATCTGGACCAGGGGTTATTCTGGAGGCGGCTCCAGCGGGTTGGGACTATTTTTCGTTCGAGATGTAGTAAAACGCTTCAGCGGTAAAATTGATCTGTGGAGTGAGGTAGGAAAAGGCACAATAATCACCATCAAAATTCCAAAGGAGGCACAAGAGGATGGACCAGAGACAGAACGTGACGATCCTGTGCATTGACGATGAGGAGGACATCTGCTTTGCCCTGAAAACGCTGTTTCGCACCCAGGACTGGAGTACTGCCACGGCCTGTAATGTGGATGCGGGGATCAAGCTGTTTACCCAGCTGCGGCCAACCATTGTACTCATTGATTACCACATGCCTGGGATCAACGGAGTAGAGGGGGTACGGATGCTGCGCCGTTTGTCGGCCACCGTGCCTATTATCGTGTTCACCATCGACGAGTGCCAGAAAGTAGCAGATGAGTTTTTAGCCGCTGGGGCCAGCGACTTTGCGCTGAAACCCATCAAGGCTCCCGACATCATCAGCCGCGTCAGGCTCCATCTGCGGCTGCTGGAGCGGCAGAATATCGACGTCAGCTTTACTAAGGGCATCAGCCATGGTACGCTGGAGCTGATCTTAAATTATCTGTCCCAATGCAGCCAGCCGGTAACGGCCAACGATATCTCAAAAAATACCGGCCTGGCCTATCAGACGGTGTTTCGTTACCTCCAGCACATGACGCAGCAGAAGCTGGTAGAAGTGGAGAGTGTTTACGGCAAGGTGGGCCGGCCAAAACAGATGTACCACATCCGCCCCAATTAGGGCTCGTTTGAAAAATGTCAAAACGCCCAAACGACGGGTCTTTCGTCCCCATGCTTCCCATATTTATCTTTTTATGCGCTGCGGCCCGTCTGGGCATTCCCCAGGCTGGCCGCTTTTCGACAAACTGAACCAGGTCAAGGCAAATGCCATGACCTGGTTGTTTTTTAAGGGATTACCTCAGTGGCATCTCAGGTCCCGCTCAGTGAGCATCCGGCTGGCCAGCAGGAACAGCAGGGGGACCAGCAAGGCCAGAGCGGCCGCGGCGGCGCTTTCGGTGGGGAAGAGGGCCTCCAGCAGTTGGGCGGTCAGAAAACTGAGTCCCGCACTGGGCAGGACCAGCAGCAGGCACCAGCGGCTGTACCGCTTCTGGGCAAAATCCCAGGCCTCCTGGCTGGCGGCGGAGCGCTTGGAGTGGTAGCAGCAGCCGGCAGCCAGTTTTTTGGAGGGGTCTGTAATCCGCCGGCTGGGAAACAGCCAGACCCAAACTCCCAAAAACAGCTGAACGGCCACCAGCACCAGCTGAATGCGAAACAGCGCCATTACAGCACAACCCCGTCTTTAAAGATGGAAATCTCCCGGTAGCCCTGCTCCTCGGCCCGTGTCTGCTTGCCGCTGGCTACCTCGATGACCAGGTCCAGCAGCCGCTGAGCGGCGGAGTCGATGGGTTCGCCGTCGGCGATGGTGCCGGCGTCAAAGTCGATCCAGGCCCGCTTGCGCTGGGCCAGCTGGCTGTTGCTGGCGATTTTCAGGGTGGGGGCGGGGGCGCCGAAAGGGGTGCCCCGACCGGTGGTGAAGAGCACCATGTGGGCCCCGGCGGCGGTCATGGCGGTGGCGGATACCAGGTCGTTGCCCGGGCCGTAGAGCATATTCAGCCCCTTGGTGACCACCGGATCGCCGTAGCCGATGACGTCCATAATGGGGGCGGTGCCGCCCTTCTGGACGCAGCCGCAGGACTTGTCCTCCAAGGTGGTGATGCCCCCCTGCTTGTTGCCCGGGCTGGGGTTGTCATAGACCACCTCGTTGTGGCGGATGAAGTAGTTTTTAAAGCCGTTAATCATGGCCACAGCCTTTTCAAAGACCTCCTGGCTGGCGCAGCGGTCCATGAGGAAGCCCTCGGCCCCAAACATCTCGGGTACCTCGGTGAGGACGGTGGAGCCGCCCCGGGCCCCCATCATGTCGCTGAACCGGCCCACAGTGGGGTTGGCGGTGATGCCGGACAGTCCGTCGCTGCCGCCACACTTCATGCCCACCACCAGCTCGCTGACGGGGATAGGCTGGCGCTTAAACTGCCCGGCGTAGGCGGCGCACTTCTCCAGCAGCGTGCGGCCATCAGCCAGCTCGTCCTCCGACTCCTGGCAGATCAGGAACTTTACCCGGTCCCGGTCGAAGTCCCCCAGCTCGGCCAGAAACTGCTCGTGGGTCAGGTTCTCACAGCCCAGGCTGAGCACCAGCACAGCGGCGGCGTTGGGGTGGCGGACCAAGGCGGCCAGCAGCTTCCGGGTCTGGGCGTGGTCCTCGCCGGTCTGGGAGCAGCCGAAGGGGTGGGGGAAAGTGTACAGGCCCTCCACACTGCCGCTTACCAGGTCCTGGTTGTCCCGGACCAGCTTCTTGGCCACGTCGTTGACGCAGCCCACGGTGGGGATGATCCAGATTTCGTTGCGGATGGCGGCCCGGCCGTCCTTGCGCAGGAAGCCCTGGAAGGTCTCGGGCTTAACGGGGTCCGGGAAGTGGAGGTTGGGGTGGTAGGAGTACTCCATCTCTCCCTCCAGGTTTGTCTTTACGTTGTGGACGTGCATCCACGCGCCGGGGGCGGCGTCAGCCAGGGCGTGACCAATGGCAAAGCCGTATTTGATGATGTTTTCTCCCGCCTTGATGGGAGCCACAGCCATCTTGTGCCCCTGGGGGATGTCCTCCAGAGCGGTGACGGTCTGGCCGTTGACCTCAACAGCCTCCCCCTTGGCGATGGGGTGCAGGGCCACCACCACGTTGTCCTGAGCGGTGATTTGGATGGTTTTCATATGACCTCCCCGGCCCTTACAGGCAGCTGGCGTAGGCGGCCAGAGCGCCTTCGGTGCGGATCATCTTCAGACCAGCCGCCACTTGCTCCTCCAATCCGGCGATCTGGGTCAGATCCTGGCCCCACATCTTCTCGTTGGTGAGGACGGCGTGAACCAGAGCCTCAGGAGCGTCGTCCTTGTGCTCGTGGTAGAACTCCAGCACCCAGCGGTCGTCGCTGACGGTGTACTCGTTGCCGCGGGGGCGCTTGCACACCAGCCCGGCCTCGGTGAGGGCCTGGATGTCGCTGCTGTAGAAGGCGATATAGGCGGACAGGGACATGGTCAGGCACTTGGGCAGCTCGCCCTTCTCCTTGATATACTCCAGGAAGGAGGGCATGTTGCGGGCCCGCCACTTGGAGGTGGAGTTGAGGGAGATGGACATGAGTTCATGGTTGACGAAGGGGTTGTTGAACCGGTCCTGGACGGCGGCGGCGAAGTTCATCAGGTCGTCCCTGTCCAGGGGCAGGGTGGGGATGACCTCGTCGTAGAGCATCTTGTTCATAAAGCCCTTGATGGTCTCGTCGTGCATACAGTCCCGGACGATGTCCTGGCCCGCCAGATAGGCCCCCAGCACAAAGCCGGTGTGGGCGCCGTTGAGGATGCGCACCTTGCGCTTCTTGTAGGGGCTCATGTCGGGGGTGACAAAGACCTTATCCTCCAGGCCGGCCTTGCGGAAGGGAAGGACGTCGTTCAGTTTCTCGTCGCCCTCAATGACCCACACGCCGAAACACTCGCCCACATCCAGCAGGGGGTCAGCGTAGCCGTGCCTGGCCTCCAGCTCGGCCACCTCCTTGGGGTCGCGGATGCGGCCGGGGACAATCCGATCCACCAGGGAGCCGCAGACGGAGCAGGCCTCATGGACATACTTGCCAAAGTCTGCCTCCAGGCCCCACTGGGCGATATACTGGTCGATGCACTTGAGCAGCTCTTTGCCGTTGTTGTCGATCAGCTCGCAGGCCAGGACGATGACACCGGGCTTGCCCGCCTTCCAGCGGCGGTAGAGCACCTGAGTCAGCTTGGCGGGGAAGGAGGCGGGGGGGCAGTCGTCCTTCTGGCAGGCGGGGTCGTAGGTGATGCCGGCCTCGGTGGTGTTGGAGACGATCAGCTCCAGATCGTCGCTGACGGCCACGGCCATCATGGCCTCGTAGTCGGCCTTCTCATAGGGGTTCAGGCAGCGGCTGACCGAGGAGATCACCCGCTTGTCGTCCACCTTCTGGCCCTTCTCACTGCCCCGGAGGTAGAGGGTGTACAGGCCCTCCTGCTCGTTGATCAGCTGGGCCAGGCCGGGGGCGATGGGCTGGACCAGGACGCACTTGCCGTTCCAGCCGGCCTTCTCGTTGGCCAGATCGAACCAGTAGTCCACAAAGGCCCGGAGGAAGTTGCCCTCGCCGAACTGGAGGACCTTCTCAGGGGCGTTTTTCAGGATATAGCCGTTGTAGCCGGACTGTTCCAGCACGGCGTAATTTAACTTTTCCATGGTTTTGACCTCCAATAAGTTCCCTCCCGCCCCGTCAGGGGCGGGAACGGAAAAAATCAATAGAACAGGTCCACCAGCAGGGTGGTAAAGGGCGGGAAGAAGGTGAAGAGCATCAGGTCGATAAACAGCAGGATATAGAAGGGGACCGCCTCTTTGATAAACGCGGCCGTCTTACACTTGGTGATGCCGCAGGTGACGAACATCAGGGTGCCCATGGGGGGAGACAGGGCGCCGATGGCGTTGTTGAAGATATACATCATGGCGAATTGGATCTCGTTGATCCCGTAGGCCACGGCGATGGGGTGGAGCAGGGGCACCAGGATAATCATGGAGGCGTTGCCCTCAATGAACATGCCCACGACGAGCAGAAATACGTTGCAGAACAGCAGGAAGATATACTTGTTGGAGATGTTGGAGATCATCCAGTTGGTCAGCGCCTGGGGAATCTGCTCCTTGGTGAGCACCCAGGAGTAGACGCTGGCGGCGGAGACGATGAGCATGATGGAGGCGGTGGTGGTGACAGTCTCCTTCAGGCCGGCAAGGCAGTTCTCCAGCTTCAGGGTCTTGTAGAGGATGCCCAGAAAGGCGCTGTACACAATGGCCACGGCACCGGCCTCGGTGGCGGAGAACACGCCCAGGCGGATGCCGCCGATGATGATGATGGGCAGGCACAGGGGCAGGATGGCGGGCTTGGTGGCTGTCCAAATCTGCTGGGGGGTGGCTTTCGCCTCGCGCATCCGCTTATAGCCCCGCTTTTTGGAGATGACGGAGGTCATAATCATCAGGGAGGCGCACAGCACAATGCCCACGCCGATGCCCGACATGAACAGCTTGCCCACCGAGACGTTGGCGATGCAGGCGTAGAGGATCATGGCGATTCCCGGGGGGATCAGGGGCGTAATCATGGAGGAGGTGGCGGTGATCACCGTGGAGAACTCCAGGCTGAAGCCCTTCTTCACCATCTCGGGGACCAGCATCTTGGCCTCCATGGCGGCGTCGGCGATGTTGGAGCCGGACAGGCCGCCCATCAGGGTTGACAGCAGGATGTTGACCTGGGCCAGGCCGCCCCGCATCCGGCCGGTGACCACCTCGCAGAAGTCCATAATCCGGGAGGTGACGCCGGTGTAGTTCATAAAAATGCCCGCGCACACGAAGAAGGGGATGGCCAGCAGAGAGACCTTCTCCACGCCGCCGATGGCCTGCTGGGCAAAGACGATGCTATTGACCGAGGGGTTGGCGGCAAAGTATACCAGGGAGCCGCCCAGAACGGAGACGTAGACGGGAACCTTTAAAAACAGGAGGACCAGCATCACAATAGCTGACAATACAATCACATTTTGCATCAGTCAAGTCCCTCCATTTTCTGTTCCACTCCGATCTTGTTCCAGTCGCGGATTGTGGTTGTGATAAAGCTAACAATCTGGAGGATAAAGCTGATCGGGCAGATCGTATAAATCAGGCTGTACGGAATTTTCAGCATCGAGGTGGCCCGCCCGCTCTTCAGGAACATCTGGATAAAGCCCAGGCTCTGATAGAACAGAAAGCCGATGACCACCGCCACCACCAGGGCGATAAAGATCTGGAATACCTTCTGGATGGCAACGGGCAGACGTTCCACAATCATCTCAATGGCCACGTGGCTGCCGGTGCGGAAGGCGGCGCCGGCAGCGCCGAAGACGATCCAGACCAGGCAGGCGCTCTGCACCTCTTCCAGCCAGGTGAAGGGCCGGATAAAGGGGATGTAGCGAACGGGCACGCCCACGAAGGTACACACGATCAGAATCGTGAGAGCGATACAGGCGACCAGGATATCCAGCTGAGACAGAAGATTCAGCGCTTTGTTGTCTTTTTTCACTAAAATGCCTCCCATTACAACAAAATAGGGTTTCGCTTTTCCGGGATGTCCCGTCCCTGCGGGAGGGAGCTCGGGCAAAATTGGGTACAAAATATCAGGGGCCCGGTCCCAATGGAGCAGGTCCGGACCCCTGCGCGGCATTCAGCTATGTACGGAGGGTGTTCTTATTTGCCCATGGCGGCTTTCACAGTGTCATACAGGCCATCGGACCAGCCGAAGGTGCTGCCCATGTCGTAAAACGCCTGGGCCTTCTCACGGAAGCCGGCCAGCACCTCGTCGGAGGGCTCCACCACGGTGACGCCCGCGTCCTTCATCTTCTGGAGGTAGTCGCCGTCAGCGTCCTTCACCAGGCCGTTGTTGTACTCGGCGGCGGCCTTACAGGTCTCGGTAAGGGCGGTCTGCTGCTCGGGGGTCAGGGAGTTGTACCAGTCGGCGGAGCACACCAGGGTGGTGAAGTTCAGCACATGGCCGTCCAGGATGAGGTACTTGGCCACCTCCTGAAGGCTGCGGCCATACAGGGTGGCCAGGGGGTTCTCGGCGCCGTCGATGTTGCTGGTGGACAGAGCGGTGTACACATCGCCCAGAGGCATACCGGTGGCGGTGGCGCCCAGCACGTTGAAGCCCTGGGTCTGGATCTCATTGGTGGGGACGCGGATCTTCAGGCCGTACAGGTCGTCCACGGTGTTCACGGGCTTGGTGGTCAGGGTGTGGCGGGCGCCGTACATCCAGTTGGAGGCGATGATATGCAGGCCCTTCTGCTCCAGCGCCTCGCACTGGGCCTTATACCAGTCGGACTCGATCAGGGTCCAGCAGTCATCCCACTCGTCAAACAGGAAGGGGCCAAAGACAATGCCAAAGTCGTTCACGCCGTAGTCGGCATAGAAAGCGCCGTCGGCCAGGGTGCACACGCCCTCGCCCAGGGTCATGGAGTCGATGAGGGAGGACTTGTCGCCCAGCTGGGAGTCGGGATACAGGGCGATTTCCAGGCCGCAGTTCTCGGCGGCCAGCAGCTCCTGCCACTTGGCCATGCCCTGGCCGAAGGGCTCGCTGCTGGAGTTCTCAAAACCGACCTGCAGGGTGACGGAGGCGCCGCTGCCGCCGGAAGGGGTGGAGGGGTTGCTTCCACCGGCGTTGCCGCCGGAGGCGGCTCCGCCGCCATTGCTGCTGTTGTTGTTTCCGCCGCCGCAGGCCGCCAGAGACAGAGCCATGGCCAGAGCGAGGGACAGAGATAACAGTTTCTTCATTTTAGTACGCTCCTTTTTCTTCTCAAATTTATTTGGATCTGCGCTCAGATCCCTCTATACCGCCGCGGAAGCGGCGGGATAAAGCGCGGTTAGGAGTGGATGCCGGTGAAGTCGATGCCCACCTTCAGCATGCTGCCACCCTTGGTGCTGAAGTCCTCGAAGGCCTGGGCGGCCTGCTCGAAGGGGTAGACATTGGTAATGATTTTCTCCAGGTCCACCTTGCCGTCCTTTACCAGGTCGATCAGCTCCAGGAAGTCCTTCTTCAGGGCGTTGCGGCTGCCGTAGACGTTCAGCTCCTTCTTTTGCAGGAGGGTGAAGTTGAAGTCCAAGTTCTGCTTGCCCACGCCGATGAGCACCACCTTGCCGCCGAAGGCGGCGCAATCGATGCAGGACTGGAAGGTGGCGGGCAGGCCCACCGCCTCGATGCACACGTCGAAACCGTAGCCGGTGACGTTGCCGTTGATGTCCACAGAGCCGGTGATGTCCTTCACGGCCTGTTCCAGGGCCTGGGGGCCCTCATTGAGGATGGTGCCGGCGAAGCCGAAGGTGGACTGGCTGCGCTCCAGCTTTTCCTTGGCCTGGGGTACGTCGCACAGGTAGACCTGGCCGCCCAGGGCCTTGGCCGCGTTGGCTGCCAGCACGCCGATGGTGCCGCCGCCGATGACCAGAACCTTGTCGCCGGGGTTGATACCCGCCCGCTGCACGCCGTGATAGCTGATGCAGAAGGGCTCGATGGCGGCCAACACCTTGGGGGACAGGCCCTTGCCATCGTAGATGCGCTCGATGGGCATGGTGATATACTCGCAGAAGGCGCCGTCCCGCTGGCAGCCCATGGTCTGGTTGTCCATGCAGGCGTTGACGATGCCCCGCTGGCAGCTGTAGCAGTGGCCGCAGTTGAAGTAGGGGTTGCAGGTGACCACCATGCCGGGCTTCAGGCCCTGGTCGTTGTCGTCGATCTCCACGATCTCCGCCGCGAACTCGTGACCGGGGATGCGGGGATACTCAAAATAGGCAAAGGTCCCGCGATAGGAGCCCAGGTCGCTGCCGCAGATGCCGCCGTAGAGTACCTTTAGAAGCGCTTCGCCGGGCTTGCGCTGGGGCTTGGGGATGTCCCGGATTTCCACTTTTCCGGGTTCGGTGATATAAATCGCTTTCATAGTGCACCTCGATTTTCCTTAATTGGATTTTACTTTGGATACCCTGTTGTATACAACTAAATCTAGGTATAAGTTACCACCGTTTCACAAATTCGTCAATAGTTTTTTGGCGTGTTCCCTGGATTTTGGATGGATGCACAATTTGAAGAAAATGATTTTGTGCATAATCCCATGGGGTGGAAAAGATCAACAGGAAAGGCCTTGCGTTATCCGGAAAAATACACTATAATGGCAGAAAATATCTGTGCGACCGCCAGAAGATGGCTCCGGCGGGCCGCGAAGAGGAATGGAGTATGGCGAATGGAGCGGCAAACCTCGTCTGCCCGGGCAAGGGTGTCCCGCAAGCAGACTGCCTATGAGTATATTAAGGAAAAAATTCTTTCCTGCGAGTATAAGCCGGGGGCTATGATGAACGAACAGAGCCTGTGCGACGAGCTGGAGCTGAGCCGCACCCCAGTCCGGGACGCCCTGGGCCGGCTGGAGCAGGAGGGGCTGGTAAACATCATGCCCAAAAAGGGGCTGATGGTGTCCGCCCTGAAGCTGGGGGACATCAACCGCATCTATGAGGTCCGGCTTTTGCTGGAGCCCTATGCCCTGCGCCGCTACGGCGGCCGGCTGGATCAGGAGGAGCTGTGCCGGATGCGGCGGCGGATGAAGGAACAGGCCGCAACGGCAGGGAGGGTGTCCGACCAATATGAGCTGGACGACGCCTTCCACAGGATGATTATGCAGGCGACCAAGAACCGCTATCTGATGACCAGTTACGAGATCATTAAGGACCAGAGTCTGAGAGTGCGAGTGCTGTCCGGCAACGAGGTGAAAAACCGGCTGGCTGACACCTTTCAGGAACACGCGGACATTATCGACGCCTGCCTCCGGGAGGACTGGGAGGGGGCGGCCCAGGCCATGACCCGCCACCTGGAAAATGCCCGGGCGGCGGCCTTCCCCTTCCTGATCGGAGAGGAAGTGGAGCTTTGAGAAAAATCAGGAGGACCGAAGTTCGGTCCCCCTGATTTTTATAGTCCCAGATCACGGCAGATTTCCTCCCGGCAGCGGAGCAGCAGGGGGATCAGCACTTTAATCTGTGTCTCCGTCATCCGGGCGGCGTTGGCTGAGATGCTCATAGCCGCGGCGGCCCGGCCCTGGTAGTCGGGGATGGCCGCGCCGATGCACCGTACCCCCGGCTCGTTCTCCTCGTCGTCCACTGCCCAGCCCTGGACGCGAATGACGTCCAGCTGAGCCAAAAGGGCGTCCAGGTCGGTGAAGGTGTGCCGGGTGGGCTCGGCGGGGGCGGACAGCTCCCAGAGGCGGAACACCTCCTCCCGGGGAAGGCTGGACAGGATGGCCTTTCCCGCGGCGGTGCAGATCAGGGAGGCCCGGAGGCCCACCCGGGAGCGCATCTGCCCCCGGCCCAGGGGGGGATCGCTCTTGTAAATATACACGCCGTCGGCCCCCTCGGGCACCATGAGATGGACAATCTCCCCCGTCTCCTCCGACAGCCGGTCCAGATGGGGCTTGGCGGCGGAGAGCACGTCCATATCCTCCAGAATGCCGTTGGACAGGGTGAGCAGCTTGTAGGTCAGCCGGTAGCGGCCGGTGCCGCTGTCTTTGACCACATAGCCCAGGGCGGTGAGGCTGGACAGGAGCCGGTGGGCGGTGCTCTTGTGGAGCCCCACGCTGTCGGCCAGCTCCACCAGTCCCATCCCCCGGGGGTGGAGAGCCAGCCGCTCCAGCAGAGCGAAGGCCCGGTCCAGGCTTTGAACCGAGGATTCCGCCATGTTACCTCTGGATGCGCCCGGAGCCGTCGCCGCCGGCCAGCTTCTCCACCTCGGCCACGGTGACCATGTTGTAGTCCCCCTCGATGGAGTGCTTCAGGGCGGAAGCCGCCACGGCGAACTCCACCGCGGCCTGGGTGTCCTTGCCGGTGAGCAGGGAGTAAATCAGCCCGCCGCCAAAGGAGTCGCCGCCGCCCACCCGGTCGATGATGTGCAGCTCGTACTTTTTGGAGAAGCAGTACTCATCCTTGGCCACGTTGTACAGCATGGCGGACCAGCCGTTGTCAAAGGCGGAGTGGCTCTCCCGCAGGGTGATGGCCACCATCTCGAAGCCGAATTTATCGGCCAGCTGCTTGGCCACGGACTTGTAGCCCTCCCGGTTGATCTCGCCGGCGTAGATGTCGGTGGCCTCGGCCTCGATGCCGAATACGTCCTTGGCGTCCTCCTCGTTGGAGATGCACACGTCCACGTACTGACACAGGTCGGTCATGGCCTCCCGGGCCTGCTCCCGGGTCCAGAGCTTGCCCCGGTAGTTCAGGTCACAGCTGATCTTGACGCCCTTGGCCTTGGCAACCTTGCAGGCCTCCCGGCAGATGTCAACAACATTGGGTCCCAGGGCCGGGGTGATGCCAGTGAAGTGGAACCAGTCCACGCCTTCGAAGATCTTGTCCCAGTCGAAGTCAGCTACCGTGGCCTCCTGGATGGCGGAGTGGGCCCGGTCGTAGATGCACACGCTGCCCCGCTGGCTCGCGCCCTTCTCGTTAAAGTAGATGCCAACCCGGTTGCCGCCCCGGGTGATGAGGGAGGTGTCCACGCCGTAGCGGCGCAGGGAGTTAACTGCCGCCTGACCGATGGCGTGGGCGGGGAGCTTGGTGACGTAGGCCGCGTCCAGGCCGTAGTTGGCCAGAGAGACGGCCACGTTGGCCTCGCCGCCGCCGAAGGTGAATTCCAGGTGGTCGGCCTGGACAAAGCGCTCATAGTTATAGGGCTGGAGCCGGATCATCAGCTCGCCGAAGGTTACTACTTTAGCCATTTTTTATTTCCTCCTAAAATTGTTTTGCAGGGGCGGGTATTGCCCGCCCGTTTTGGTGGGAAGCGGCGGGCGGATGATATCCGCCCCTACAGGGTTACCGCTGAACCAAGTGAAGGGCGAAGCCGCCCACCTCGCCCTTGAGGTAGATGGCCTTGGGCTTGCGGGTGGACTCGTCAAACTCCACGCCCTGGCGGCCCAGGTGATAGATGGCCCGCTCCAGGCTGTTGGTAGCGATGGCGATGTGGCCGTTTTTGCCCAGATAGGGGGCCTTCATGCACTCCACGGCGCTGCCGGCAAAGATGGAGCTGTTGCCCGGCTTGTAATCAAAGCCAAAGAGGGTACACAGCAGCTTGGCGGCCTTTTCGGCCTGGCCGGCATTCTCACAGTTGATGCCCACGTGAGCCAGGGAGAAGCCCAGCATGGTTTTGACAGCTTCCTTGCACATGGCGGTGATTTTGTCCCACTCGCCGGCCTTGATCATGTCGCTTTTGCACATCCAGGTGCCGCCCACGGCCACAATCTGGTCGTAACCCAGGTAGTCGTTGACATTCTTGGCGTTGACGCCGCCGGTGCACATCCAGCGCGCGCCTTTCAGAGCCGCGCCGATGTTCTTCAACATGGCCACGCCGCCGTTGGCCTCGGCGGGGAAGAACTTCACCACCTCGCAGCCCTGGTTGATGGCCTGCTGCATCTCGCCGGCGGAGGCGGTGCCGGGCATCATGATGCCGCCCTTGTCGATGACATGCTGGGTGACCTTGGGGTCGTAGCCGGGGGCCACGATGAACTTGGCGCCGGCGGCCATGGCCCGGTCGGCCTGGTCCACTGTCAGTACGGTGCCGGCCCCCAGCAGCATATCAGGGACCTGCTGGGCGATGGTGCGGATGCACTCTTCGGCGCAGGCGGTGCGGAAGGTGACCTCGGCGGCGGGCAGTCCGCCCTCCACCAGGGCCTTGCACAGGGGAACCGCCTCCTCCACACTGTTGAAGGCGATGACGGGGATGATGCCGATGCGGGAAATTTGCTCGATGACCTGATTCAAAATACCCACCCTTTCTGCTGGTGGTTTCACATTGTGAAACCACATCTCGTTTTACGGAACTGATGACTTCATTATATAGCAATCCGCTGAAGTGTCAAGGCCTTTTTCGGAAATGCTTGGAGAAATTTGCAAAGAGGGCGCTTGAGAAATTGAAAGCGGGCGGAAAAAAGTGTATGATAGAGAAAAAGGGGCCCATATTCCCGCCAGACGGCCGGAGGGGCTGCCAATTAGGAGGTATCTTATGTTGAATTTTGACGCTTTGAAAAATAGCTATCCCTCCCGCCGCAGCGCGGTCTATGCCCGGCGGGGGATGGTGTGTACCAGCCAGCCCCTGGCGGCCCAGGCCGGCCTGGATATTCTGAAAAAGGGGGGCAACGCCGTAGATGCCGCCGTAGCAACGGCTGCCTGCATGACCGTATTGGAGCCCACCTCCAACGGCGTGGGCAGCGACGCCTTCGCCCTGGTTTGGCGCAAGGACCATCTGGAGGCCCTCAACGCCAGCGGCCGCGCACCCAGATCGCTGACCGCCCGGCAGGTGCGGGAGCTGGGCTTTGAGGAGATGCCCAAGCGGGGCTGGATTCCGGTGATGGTGCCCGGCGCCCCCTCCGCCTGGGCGGAGCTGTCGGAAAAGTACGGCCGCCTCCCTTTGGAGGAGACCCTGGCCCCCGCCATCACCTATGCCCGGGAGGGCTACGCCGTCACCCCGGTGATTGCCCACCTGTGGCAGAAGGCCTACGACGAATTTTCCCAGACTTTCCGTGATACCTGCTTTGCACCCTGGTTCGACACCTTTGCCCCCGGCGGACGTCCCCCCAGAGCGGGGGAAATCTGGCGCTCTGAGGACCACGCCAACACCCTGCGCCTCATTGCCCAGACCGGGGCCAGGGCCTTTTATCAGGGGGAGCTGGCCGACCGGATAGACCGCTTCTCCCGGGAGACCGGCGGCTGGCTGCGCCGGGAGGACCTGGAGGACTACTGGTGCAGCTGGGTGGAGCCCATCCACATCAACTACCGGGGATATGACGTGTGGGAGCTGCCCCCCAACGGGGACGGCATTGTGGCGCTGATGGCCCTGAACATTTTAAAGGGGTACTCCTTTGAATACCGGGACTGCGCCGATACGGTGCATAAACAGCTGGAGGCCATGAAGCTGGCCTATGTGGATGGGAAACGCTATGTGGCCGACCCCTCGGCCATGACAGTAACTCCGGCGGAGCTGCTGGACCCTCGCTTTGCCGAGCAGCGCCAGGCCCTGATTGGGGAGCGGGCTATCACGCCCCAGCCGGGCCAGCCCCAGAGGGGCGGCACGGTCTACCTGTGTACCGCCGACGGCGAGGGCAATATGGTGTCCTACATCCAGAGCAACTATATGGGCTTCGGTTCCGGCATTGTCATCCCCGGCACCGGAATCGCCCTGCAAAACCGGGGGGCGAATTTTACTTTGGACGAGACCATGGAGAACTGCCTCGCCCCCGGGAAAAAGTCCTTCCATACCATTATTCCCTCCTTCCTGACAAAGGACGGGAAGGCGGTGGGGCCCTTTGGGGTGATGGGCGGCTTTATGCAGCCCCAGGGCCATGTGCAGGTGGTGATGAATACCCTGGACTTTTGTATGAACCCTCAGGAGGCACTGGACGCCCCCCGCTGGCAGTGGGTGGGCGGCAAAAAGATCCAGCTGGAGCGGGCCTTCCCCTGCGGCGTCACCGAGGAACTGGTCCGCCGGGGCCACGAGATTTCTGTTATGCCCGATTCCTGGGATTTCGGCCGGGGCCAGATTATCTGGCGCAATGAGGAGGGGGTGCTCTGCGGCGCCACCGAGCCCAGGGCGGACGGCTGTGTGGCCGCCTGGTAAAAATTCCGCCAGCATTAAAACCGCGCCCAGCCCGGAAAAAAGGGGCCGGACGCGCGCAACTGGAGCAGAGGAAAGTTTTTGTGCCAAAGCGAGGCCTTGAAGGACGGAAACCATTGACAAGGAGGTTTTTCAGGCCATATAATAGTACCTGACCCAATAGGCAAGGGTGCATCCCAATGACAAAAATCGAGGTGCAGGAGAGATGAAGAGTATTCGGAAAAAAATTACAGTGTGCTTGATGGCAACGGTGCTGATTGCGCTGGTAGCGGTAGGATCAGCCAGTATTTTCCTAAATTACCGGAGTACTGTTGCAACGGTGGACCAGATGATGAGCCAGGCCGCGGTGCTGGCGGCGGAACGCATTGAGCAGGAGCTGACTGCCTATAAAAACGTGGCCATGGACACGGGCTGCATCCCGCAGCTGTCCGACGCCACAGTTTCGGTGGAGGAGAAGCGCGCTATTATTGACGAGCGGGTCAGTATGCACGGCTTCCAGAGAGGAAATATCATCGGAACTGACGGCATCAGCATTTTTGACGGGAAGGATTATTCCGACCGGGAGTATGTGCGGCAGGCAATGGCGGGCCAGGTCTATGTGTCTGAGCCGCTGATCAGCAAGATTACCGGCGAGCTGTCCATTATGGTGGCGGCCCCGCTCTACAGTGGGGGGAATCAGGGCTCCCGGATTGTGGGCGCGGTCTATTTTGTGCCGCCCGAGACGTTTTTGAACAACATTGTCTCCTCCATTCAGGTCAGTGAGAACAGCCGGGCCTATATGATTAACAAATCCGGCGACACCATCGCTGATATCACCCTGGAGACCATCACCACTCAGAATGTGGAGCGGGAGGCCCAGAGCGACAAGTCCTTGCAGGGGCTGGCCGCCATCCACAGCGAGATGCGTCAGGGGAAGAACGGCTTTGGAAGTTTTCAGGATACAGATGGGCCGCGGTATGCGGCCTACGCTCCGGTAAACGGCACGGACGGCTGGAGCGTTGCGGTGACCGCCATGAAGAAGGACTATCTGGCGGATACATACTTTGGCATGGCCATTAATGTAGGGGTCGTTCTCGTCTCCATCCTGGCTTCAATTGTGGTGGCGCTGAAGCTGTCCAGCAACATCAGCGTGCCCATGCAGGCCTGTGCGGAGCGGATGAAGCTGCTGGTGGAGGGGGATCTGGAATCGCCGGTGCCCCAGGCCGCGGGCCAGGACGAGACAGCCATGCTGACCCGGTCCACAGCCGAAATGGTAAAGGGGCTGAATATCATCATCAACGATATCAGCTACCTGCTTACCGAGATGGCCAACCAAAATTTCAACATCCAGTCTTCCCACCGGGATGCCTATGTGGGGGGCTATCAGAATATCCTGACCTCCATGCGTACCCTGAAAATGGAGCTAAGCAATACCATCCGGCAGATCGACGCCTCCGCCGGCCAGGTGTCCTCCGCCAGCGGCCAGGTCTCGGTGGGCGCCCAGACCCTGAGCCAGGGCTCGGTAGAACAGGCCAGCTCTGTGGAGGAGCTGGCGGCCACCATCAACGATATTTCCGCCGCGTCCAAGCGTACCGCCGCCGCCGCCCAGGAGGCGGGACAGTTTGTGGGCCAGGCCGGCGCCCAGCTGGGGACCAGCGTAGAGCATGTAAACGAGCTGAACCAGGCCATGGAGAAGATATCCGCCTCGTCCCAGAAGATCAGCAAGATCATCGCCACCATTGAGGACATCGCCTTCCAGACCAATATCCTGGCCCTGAATGCCGCCGTGGAGGCGGCCCGGGCCGGATCGGCGGGCAAGGGCTTTGCCGTGGTAGCCGACGAGGTGCGCAACCTGGCCTCCAAGTCTGACGAGGCCGCCAAGGCCACCAAGGACCTGATCGAAGGCTCCATTGCCGCCGTGACCGAGGGCAGTCAGGCGGTAGTCCGGGTGACACAGTCCCTGGAAAAGACCAGCGAGTATGCCGGCCATGTAAGCGCCCAGATGGAGATTGTGGTGAGAGAGGCAGAGGAGCAGACCATCGCAATTTCTCAGGTGACAGAGGGGGTGGACCAGATTTCCGCAGTGGTCCAGACCAACTCCGCCACCGCCCAGGAGAGCGCTGCGGCCAGCCAGGAGCTGTCTGCCGAGGCCGCCAGCCTGAAGCAGCTGGTAGATCAGTTTACCCTGGCCAAGGACTGAGCGCGGAGCGCATTTCAACCAGAACAATGAAATGGAGTTGACCCAAAATGGTAAAAATTAACGAGAACTTTCTAAAGCTGCCCGGCGGCTACCTCTTCCCCGAAATTGGCCGCCGCGTTCGGGCCTTTTCCGCCGAAAATCCCCCCATGCCCATCATTCGGCTGGGAATTGGCGATGTGACCCAGCCTCTGGCCCCCGTGG
Source organism: Lawsonibacter sp. (assembly GCA_022798155.1). Classification (GTDB taxonomy): domain Bacteria; phylum Bacillota; class Clostridia; order Oscillospirales; family Oscillospiraceae; genus Lawsonibacter. The sequence goes on from JAAWLY010000008.1 coordinate 22,297, forward strand.
TAATTTCCGCCATGGAGAAGGCAGTGGAGGAGATGAGCCGCAAGGAGACCTTCCGGGGCTATTGCGAAGAGACCTGCTGCGCCTATGACTTCCTGCGCTATGCCATTCAGGGATCCTATAAGGCGCGGGGGGTGGACATTGCCGACGACGAGATTTTTGTCTCCGATGGGGCGAAAACCGACTGCGGCAGCATCGGGGATATTTTTGGAGTGGACAATGTGGTGGCGGTGTGCGACCCGGTGTACCCCGTCTATGTAGATACCAACGCCATGGCGGGCCGGGCCGGAGACTATGACGGGGAGCGGTGGACGAATCTGATTTATCTCCCCTGCACGGCGGACAACGGCTTTTTCCCCGCCCTGCCAGAGGGGGAGAAGGTGCCTGACCTGATCTATATCTGCTCCCCCAACAACCCCACCGGAGCCGCCGCTACCAAGGAGCAGCTGAAAATCTGGGTGGACTACGCCAATAAGCATGGCAGCGTAATTTTGTACGACTCCGCCTACGAGGCCTTCATTACCCAGCCGGGCATCCCTCACAGCATCTTTGAGGTGGAGGGAGCAAAGACCTGCGCCATTGAGTTCCGCTCCTTCTCCAAAACCGCTGGCTTTACCGGCGTGCGGTGCGCCTATACGGTGATTCCCAAGGAGCTGGAGCGGGGTGGGGCCAGCTTGAACGCCCTGTGGAGCCGCCGCCAGGGCACCAAGTTCAACGGCGTGTCCTACGTGGTTCAGCGGGCAGCCGAAGCTGTGTTTACCCCGGAGGGACAGGCGCAGACGCAGAAGGCCATCGCCTACTACCTGAATAACGCCCAGGTGATTAAAAAGGGCCTGTCCGCCGCCGGCCTGACGGTATACGGCGGGGAGAACGCCCCCTATATCTGGGCCCGGACCCCAGACGGCATGGGATCCTGGGAGTTTTTCGACCTGCTGCTGAAGAAGGCCTGCGTGGTCACTACTCCCGGCGCTGGCTTCGGCCCCAGCGGCGAGGGCTATGTCCGCCTGACCGCCTTCGGCGACGCGGACGCTACCAAGACCGCCGTGGAGCGGGTTTGCAATATGTTCCAATAAGCTGAAGCTCCGCCCCCCTCTTGGGGGCGGAGCAAAAATAAAAAACCTCTCGTGCCGGACACGAGGGGTTTTTTACGAGCCATATTCCATTACACAGCGCGGGTGACCTTACCGGAACGGAGGCATCTGGTGCAGACGTAGACGTGAGTGGGGGTACCATTCACGATTGCCTTTACCCGCTTCACGTTGGGCTTCCAGGTGCGGTTGGAACGGCGGTGGGAGTGGGAAACCTTGATGCCGAAGGTCACGCCCTTGTTGCAAAATTCGCATTTGGCCATATTGCTAACCTCCTCGCTATGAAAATCTATGAGAATTCATGAAATTGCCTTCAAAAAAGCCTCGGCTATTATCATAACAGAATTTCTCCGGAAATGCAAGCATTTTTTTCAAAAGTTGAGAGATAATCCGGGAAAAACAGAAAAGAAAATGAATGGCACAAAGATTGTCCTTTTTCTTGCCAGAAAAGCAGTTTTGGTCTATACTATAAGTACATCATAGAAGCGAGGTGGATCGCATTGTCAGAAAGCAACAACAGCGTAAAATTGGGCGAGATTATCCAGGAGTTTGGTCTGGAAATTTTGCGTACAGCACCCAACTATGAAAATGTCTCCCTGCGGGTGCTGGACATCAACCGCCCCGGCCTGCCGCTCACCGGCTTTTTTGAGCACTTTGACACCGAGCGGCTGCTGCTCATTGGCCTGACGGAGCACACCTATCTCACCGGCCTGACCCCAGAGCAGCGGCGGGAGTGCTTCGATAGGCTGATGTCCTATCCGGTGCCCGCCCTGATCCTCACCCGGGGGCTGGACTTGCCCCCCGAGTGCATGGAGATGGCGGTGAAGCACGACCGGACGGTGCTGCGCTCTACACAGGAGACGGCCATGTTCATGAGCGCCCTGATCGGCAGCCTGTTCAACCACCTGGCCCCCCAGATCACCCGCTCTGGCGTGATGCTGGAGGTCTACGGCGAGGGCGTGCTGATTCAGGGGGAGTCCGGCGTGGGTAAGAGCGAGGTGGCCATCGAGCTGCTGAAGCGTGGTCACCGCCTGGTGGCGGACGATGCGGTGGAGATCAAGGAGACCAGCCACCACACCCTGGTCGCTACGGCGCCGGACCTGATCCGGGGCTATATGGAGCTGCGGGGCATCGGCGTTATCGACATCAGCCGGCTGCTGGGTATGGGCGCCATCAAGCTCTCTCAGGAGATCGACCTGGTCATCAGTCTGGAGCCCTGGGACGACAAGGCCATATACGACCGCTTTGGCCTGGAATCCCACTTTACAGAAATTTTAGGCGTAAAGATTCCCTGCACCACTATTCCGGTAAAGCCGGGCCGGAACCTGGCCAGCATTGTGGAGGTAGCGGCTATGAACAACCGCAACCGCAGGATGGGCCACAACGCGGCCCAGGAGCTGACCAACCGCATGGACAGACTGTTTGCGGAACAAATGGAAGGAGGAACAAACTGATGTACTACATCGGAATTGACGTGGGCGGTACCAATCTGGTGGCCGGTCTGGTAAATGAGCTGGGACATATTTTCAACAAGGTGACCACGCCGGTGGCCAAGGATATGACGGCGGCGCAGTTTGGCGCGGAACTGGTGCGCATGTCCCGCCGGCTGTGCGAGGTGGGCGAGATCGACTCCAGCAAGATCGAGTCGGTGGGCATCGGCCTGCCCGGCGCGGTGGACAACAAGGCCGGACTCTTCCTCCAAAACCCCAACATGCCCTTCCGGGACAAGAACGTCCCCCTGCGTGAGATGTTCCAGAAGGAGTGGGACATCCCGGTCTTCCTGGGCAACGACGCCAACTGCGCCGCTGTGGGCGAGTATTGGGCCGGCGCGGCCAAGGGGTGCGACCCGGCGGTGCTGGTCACCCTGGGCACCGGCATCGGCGGCGGTATGATCCTCAACGGGCAGCTGTTCACCGGCTTTGCCAACGCCGGCATGGAGATTGGCCACATGATTATCCAGCCCAACGGCATCCTCTGCGGCTGCGGCAGCCGGGGCTGCTGGGAGCGGTACGGCTCCGCCACGGCGCTGATCCAGCTGGCTCAGCTGGAGATGGAGCGGGACCGGAGCAGCAAGATGTGGTCCATCGTGGACGGCGACAGCTACAAGGTTAGCGGCCGTACCCCCTTCCAGGCCGCCCGCCTGGGAGATGAAGCCGCCAAGCGGGTGCTGTCCAACTACCTCCAGGGGCTGTCTATCGGCATGATCAACCTGGTGAATATCCTCCAGCCCGAGATCATCTGCCTGGGCGGCGGCGTGAGCAACGCTGAGGACGACCTGCTGCTGAATCCTCTGCGTGAGCTGGTCTGGCGGGGCTGCTTCGACAAGAACCACCACGCCCGTATCGAGAAGGCCTCTCTGGGCAACAACGCCGGCGTGGTCGGTGCGGCCCTGTTGTGCAATCTGGTATAACGATGAAAGGCCCGGGCTTGAGCCCGGGCCTTTGCGTTTCTTCCTACGTTAAAGAATAAGACGCTTTTATTTGAAGGAATTCCTCTTCCACATTTGAAAAGCAGAGGGAAAGTTCGCTGCATAGTTGGGAATATTCAATGGCTTCTGGAGATGACATGCCATGTGCGTTGATTGCCTGCTGTAGGGCAATTTGAACTAGGGCTTGTTTGAAAAATGTCAACATGCCCAAACGTCGGCTCTTTTTCCGCCATACTTTGCTAATTTTCCTTGAAATACATCCAGTATTCCTGCGTCAAATTGGCTTCGTCTGGCGAAAAAATTCCTCGCCGTTGGGCACATTTCCATTTTTCAAACAGCG
>JAAWLY010000215.1 GCA_022798155.1 Lawsonibacter sp.
GGCCGGTTTTGCCCCGTTTAAGTGAAGCAGATAATTCAACGAACCCTTGAAAATACTGCTTTTTCTTGCCTTGCGTAAGTCTGGAATTTATGCTATAATAAAAAATGAAAAAATCTCCCTATAAGGAGTGGTTCAGGATGTATCAAACCATCGGATTTATCGGCACAGGAAACATGGGCTCGGCCATTGCCCAGGCGGCGGCGAAAAGCGGCCTGGCGGAGACGCTTCTGCTGTCCAACCGCACTCCCGCCAAGGCGGAGGCTCTGGCGGCTCAGCTGCCCGGGGCGGCAGTGTCCTCTAACGAAGAGATCGCCCACACTGCCCAGCTGATTTTCCTGGGGGTAAAGCCCCAGATGATGGAGCTGGTGCTGGACCCGCTGGGGTATATTCTCCGCAAGCGGGAGGACCGGTTCGTCCTGGTGACCATGGCCGCCGGACTGAGCTGCGACCGGATTCAGGACATGGTGGACATGGACTGCCCCGTCATCCGCATGATGCCCAATACTCCCGCCGCCATCGGGGCCGGGGTGGTGCAGTACTGCGGACAGGGGGCCACCATGGACGAGCTGGACAGCTTTGCCGCCTTAATCGCCCCCGCTGGACTGGTGGACCCGGTGCCCGAGGGGCTCATCGACGCGGCCAGCGCCGTGTCTGGCTGCGGGCCCGCCTTTGCCTACCTGTTTCTCGAGGCCCTGGCTGACGGCGGGGTGGCCTGCGGCCTGCCCCGGGACAAGGCTGTCGCTTACGCCGCCCAGATGCTGGCCGGCTCCGCCCGTATGGTGCTGGACAGCGGCAAGCACCCCGGCGCGCTGAAGGATGCTGTCTGCTCCCCCGGCGGCACCACCATCCAGGGGGTCCGCGCCCTGGAGGAGCGGGGCTTCCGGGCTGCTGCCATGGATGCGGTCATCGCCGCTTACGAGAAAACGGTGAAGCTTCGGTGACGGTGTTTCTTTTTTCTTTGAAAAGAAAAAAGAAACTTTTCCGCAAAACTTCGTTTTGCTTCCACCGCCGGACGAAAGCGGACTATTTTAAGGGAGCGAGAGGAAAAACGCAGTTTTTCCAGGAGTTTTTTCTTTAGTTCTTCTTTTTTCAAAAAGAAAGAACAGCAGAGGAGTGTAGAGCGTATGCGTATTGTGGTAAAAGTAGGCACCTCCACCCTGGCCCACGCCACCGGGCGGCTGAATATCCGCCATGTGGAGGAGCTGGTGAAGGTGCTGTCCGATCTGAAAAACGCAGGGCACGAGATAATTCTGGTGTCCTCGGGAGCCATTGGCATGGGGGTGGGCAAGCTGAATCTGCCTGGCCGGCCGGCCGACATGCCCACCAAGCAGGCCGCCGCCGCGGTGGGCCAGTGCGAGCTGATGTATACCTACGACAAGCTGTTTTCCCAGTATAACCACACAGTGGCCCAGATTCTGCTTACCGGCGAGGACATCGACCACGACGACCGGCGGCAGAATTTTGAAAACACCATGGCCCGGCTGCTGGAGCTGGGAGCCCTGCCTGTTATCAACGAGAACGACACGGTGGCCACCGCTGAGATCAAGGTGGGGGACAACGACACCCTGGGGGCCATTGTGGCCTGCTCCGTGGGGGCGGACCTGCTGGTGCTGCTGTCTGACATTGAGGGGCTGTATACCGCCGACCCCCGAAAGGACCCGTCCGCCCAACTCATCCCCACAGTGGAGGCGGTCACCCCGGAAATTGAGGCCCTGGCCGGAGGCAAGGGCAGCGAGTTGGCCACCGGCGGCATGGAAACCAAGCTTCGGACCGCCAAAATGGTCACCGCCCGGGGCTGTGATATGGTTATCACCAACGGCGAGCACCCGGAGCGGCTCTACGACATCGCCGAAGGCAAGGCGGCGGGCACCCGCTTCTTGGGGAAGAAATAGAAAGGAACTGCTATGAATCGAACCCAATTACAGGCCTTGGCCCAGGAGACGCTGGAAATCAGCCGGGCGGGGCGCTATCAGGTCAACGGCCAGGTCATCCTGTATGACGCCCGCCGGCCCACCCAGCTGTGGACCGCCGAAGCGCTGGAAAAGCTGGTGGAGGAGACGCGCCTCCCTCCGGACGGCCCCGCCGCCGCCCTGGAGGTCCAGGGCGAGGGGACGGTGGATGCTATTTTCCGGCTGGCCGATGGGGAGACGTTGTGTCCCAACATTGGCGTGTTGAATTTCGCATCCGCCAAAAATCCGGGGGGCGGGTTCCTCAACGGCTCGGTGGCCCAGGAGGAGTGCCTGGCCTTCTGCTCCAACCTGTACCACACCCAGACCACCGGCCAGGGGCCCCGGTACTACGCGATCAACCGGGCCAACCAGGACCCGGTCTATACCGATACCATGCTCATCGGCGACGTCACCTTCTTCCGCACCAGCGATTACGCGCTGACCGAGCACTGCGTTACTTGCCCGGTGATTACCGCGCCCGCCGTCAACATGGGCGTTGTAATCCGAAACGGCGGCAGTCCGGAGCGGGCCAAAGGGATTATGAAGGACCGGATGCGGAAGATTCTGGCCCTGTTCGCCAAATGGGGCTGCACCGAGCTGGTTTTGGGGGCCTACGGCTGCGGCGTGTTCCGCAACGACCCGGAGGATGTGGCCCGCTTCTGGCAGGAGCTGCTGGAGGGGGAGGGCTGGGGCCGGCTCTTTGAGA
>JAAWLY010000216.1 GCA_022798155.1 Lawsonibacter sp.
ACATGGCCATGTCGGCGGCATAGAGCTTGCCCTTTCTATATCGTGTATTTGGCATTCCGGCGATACCCCCTGTCATAGTAGCGCTCGGTCAGCACAGCCAGTTCGTTGGCCTCCCGCAGCATGGTAGACAGCATCCGGATTCGGTCCTGGAGCTGACAGCGCCGGTCGGCGTCCCGTGTATGCTCCAGCAAATGTTGCAGCTGACAAATTCTCAGGTCCAATGCGTGGGCATGGGCCCGGTATTCCACTGACAGTTCCGCTAAGGTCATTTTCATTCCTCCTTAGTTTACAGCATAAATTAGGTGGCATCCGCCCTTCGGAGGTGCTCCGCTCTGGCCGCTCAGCCCGGAGCATCCCCGCAGAAAAATAAAATTTTTTCTGTTTTCTACTTGACAGTCCTCTCTTTCTTTGTTATAATAGCGCTTGCTGTTGGACAATAACCATTTGCTGGTGTAGCTCAGCCGGTAGAGCAGCTGATTTGTAATCAGCAGGTCGGGGGTTCGAATCCGTCCACCAGCTCCAGTCTTTTCAGATCTGTGACAACTGAATATGGAGGAGTTCCCGAGTGGCCAAAGGGGGCAGACTGTAAATCTGTTGCGTTTCGCTTCGGTGGTTCGAATCCACCCTCCTCCACCATATCGCCGCAAGCATTAGCTCGCGGCGATTTTTTTAACTATGTGAAATACGAAAGGAGCGGTGCGTATGGCTAAGAGCAAGGGGAAACAGGTGGCCGTGGTGATTCTCGCCCTGGCCCTTCTGGCCGGGTGCGGCGGGCCGGGACAGACCTCCTCCAACGAGGCGGACGGCTCCCGGAGTGTCCAGGGGGAAACGCAGCAGCCTGACCCGGAGCAGCTCGCCCTCCAGAGGGCGGCCGGGGAGAAGCTGGACAGCTTCCTCTGGCCCCGGGAGACTGTCCAGAAGGATATCCTGGGGCAGCAGATGGAGTTTATCCTCTACCACGGTAATGGCTGGACCATCCACGTGCCTACCTCCTGGGAGAGTGAAAGCGTCTACGCGGGCCTCTGGAGCTCGCCCTCCCACAACGCCGGGGTTGGGGTGAGCAAGCAGTACTGGGGGGTCAACAACCCCAAGCACTACCGGGCCCAGCAGGGGTCCTGGCGGCACGAGACCAGCTACGCCCCCCCCTTCGACTACTACTACGACAACGACGGGGGCTACACGCCCCCGGAGGGCAGCGCCGACTACATCTACTTCTTTGCCCCGGATGGGGATGACCAAAGCTATGAGTTTACCCTCAGTTCGGTGGTGGGAGAGACCACCGAGGAGGAAAAGGCCATCCAGGAGGCCGTGCTTCTCAGCTTCTCGCTGGACGACAGCTCCCATGTGCTGTGCGGCGAGGATTACACGCCGGGCAAGACCGAGTGGGAGGCCGCCATGGCGGGGCTGGTGTCGGAGATGGAGCCTGTCCAATTTTTCTGGACCCAGGACGGATATGCCTTCGACGTGGACGGGAAGGGCAGCCCGGACTACCTCCCCTACGCCCTGGCGGTGTCGGATTGCCAGCCGGGGGAGTTTGTCCAGTCCTTTTCCGGGGAGCGGCCGGAGGGGGTCCCGGTGATGGGGGAGGAAATGATTACCCTCCTCCTGCCGGAGATGGGGATCTGGCTGTACTTCGACGTTGGATCCCCCTGGGTATACCTCCACCACGCCGGGGAGGACTACTGGACGGAGTTCCGGCATACAGAGAACCCGGGCCGGGGAATCTTCGATATTGTGCGTGACTGGCGGGAGGCGGAGCAGGACTGGAGGGACATCTCCTCCGCTGGGTGAGAAGAAAACGCAGATATAGAACAACTGTTCTATATCTGCGTTTAGCATACTATATTTTGTCCCGGCTGTCAACCGTTCTTTTTCTTCGATTTTTTCTCCAAAGACCGATAAACCGGACTGTCAAAGCCGGGCAGCCTTTCTCCGCCTGCCTCTGAAATAACACAAAAAGCTCCCCAGCCTGACGGTTGGGGAGCCGTATTTTTCCGCTTAGAAGAACTTTTTCACGCCGTCGGGGGCCAGAGCTTCGTCGTCGCTGATGGTGATGGTGAACTTGATGTTGTGCTTTTCACCAAACTTGTTCAGCCAGTCCAGGAATTTCTCTGTTTCGTTGTCGCACTCGCCGCCCACGATCTTGGTCAGGCTGTCGATGAAGACATGGGTAATGTCGTAGTTGCCGGCGTACAGGCCGCTGATGAAGCCCTTCAGGGCGGTGTAGCTGGCGATATCATACTCGCTGGCCTCCACCAGGCGGATGTGGTAATGGATGTCGAAGGTCAGCTTGTTGCCCTTTTCAATGCAGACCACGCTGCCGTGCTCGGTCTGGACCGCGTTGTTAATCATCTCAATAACGTTCTTGGTCTTGCCGGAGCCCTTCTTGCCCATGATAACACGAATCATGTGTATCACTCCTTATCATTTTGACATCGGGGGTGTGCCCTCTGTTTACTTATACTCTACCATATCGCGGCGCTTATTTCAACTAAAATAATTGTGAATTTTTTTGCGGGTAAAAACAGGCCGGCAGATGTTCGGCTGCCGGCCTGCGTGCTTACTTCAAAACTTCAAACATTTTCAGGGCGATGAGCAGGGCCTGCTCAATGCTGGCGTCCCCCTTGGGGGAGAAG
>JAAWLY010000217.1 GCA_022798155.1 Lawsonibacter sp.
GGCGATAATCAGGTTCCGGGAGTTGGTAAAGTCCACCCGGTTCTCCACCACGTTGCGCACGCCGATGGCGGAGATCATGCCGTAGAGGATGAAGGACACCCCGCCGATGATGGCGGTGGGAATGGAGTTGATGACTGCGGCGAACTTGGGGGAGAAGGACAGCACCACCGCATAGACGGCGGCCAGGCGGACCACCTTGGGGTCAAAGACCCGGGACAGCTCCAGCACGCCGGTGTTCTCGCCGTAGGTGGTGTTGGCGGGGCCGCCAAACAGGCCGGCGATGGAGGTGGCCACGCCGTCGCCGATGAGGGTGCGGTGCAGGCCTGGGTCCTCGATGAAATTCTCCTCCACAGTGGCGGAGATGGCGGACATATCGCCGATGTGCTCCATCATGGCGGCGATGGCGATGGGCGCCATGACCAGGATGGAGGTTAAGTCAAACTTGGCCAGCACAAAGGGCTGGATGCCCACGGCGCTGGCGGCGGCCACTCCGGAGAAGTCCACCTGTCTGGTAACCAGAGCCACAGCGTAGGGGATGAGCACCCCCAACAGGATGGGGATAATCTTTACCATCCCTTTGCCCCAGATATTGGCGGCCACGATGACGGCGATGGACAGCAGGGCCAGCCACCAGTTGGTGGAGGCGTTGTTAATGGCGCTGGGGGCCAGGGACAGACCGATGAGGATGATAATGGGTCCGGTGACCACCGGGGGCAGGAAGCGCATCACCTTGTGGACGCCCACCGCCTTGATGAGCCCGGCCAGAACCAAATACAGCAGGCCGGCCACCACAATACCGCCCAGGGCGTATGGCAGCTTCTCCTCCCCGGACATTCCGGCGTAGATGCCGGAGTCCAGCTCAGCCACGGCGGCAAAGCCCCCCAGGTAGGCGAAGGAGGAGCCCAGGAAGGCGGGCACTTTCCACTTGGTGCAGAAGTGGAAGAACAGAGTGCCCAGGCCGGCGAAGAGCAGGGTGGTCTGGATGCTCAAAGGCAGGCCGTAGCCCTGGACCAGGATGGGCACCAGCACGGTGGCCCCGAACATAGCGAACATGTGCTGAAGGCCCAGAATCAGCATTTTAGGCAGGCCCAGCTGCCGGGCGTCGCGGATAGGTTGATTGTCGTTCATTTTCATTCTCCCTTCTCTTTTTCGGCGGTACTTTGGCTGGACGGACATAAAAAAAGACAATCATAAAAATGATTGTCAAAAGGAAACAGAAATAGAAAGGCAAAGCCGGACCGGACTGCCGAAACACATACATCTGACCATAATTACCCCTCCGTTTCTCGAAAAAATATCATACCAGAAAAGGACGCAGTGGGCAAGGAAAACTTTTCGCTTTTTCTAATTTTGACGTTTTGCACAAATTTTATTCCGCTTTTTTGCCAGCTGATCGGCGGCAATCAGAGCCGCGCACCAGAGCAGGAGCAGGGCAAGGATCAGGATTGCACAGTTGCGGAAGAAATCCTGGGGCAGGAAGAGAATGATGGGGTCGGTCTGCCAGTCGAAGATCCAGTTGTCTTTTCCCGGGAAAAAGAGGCTGTGAAAGATGACGAAGGCACGGTCAAAGTCCAGGGCAGCCAGGCCGCCCACGATGAGGAAGGAGGCGCCCAGCCCCGCCGCCGCCCAGAAGCCGGGCCCCCGGTCCAGGAAGCGGTGGGGGCACACCTTTCCAGCTTTACACAGGGCCAGCGCCGCTGCCAGCAGGACCGCCGCCGCCATGAACACCCGCAGGTCCAGCAGGAACAGCCCCCGCACGTCGGCGAAGTGGTCCGCCCCCGACTGGGAGAACCCCAGCACCCCGGCGGCAAAGCCCTCCCGCTTACCCAGGCAGAAGTCCATCATCTGGTCGTAGGCGGTCTTAATCTGCTCCCGGCTCAGGCCGTACTCCTCCAGGCCCATGGGGCCGATGTGGGCGTAGTAGAAGGGGCGGCACAGCAGGGGCACGGCGATGGAGCCCGTCAGCACCACCAGGGCGGTCAGAACGGACAGGACAATGGACAGGAGCTTGCTGGTTTTCATAGGAATCACCTTCGGTTGATTTTGTAGGGACACGACTTGTCGTGTCCGCATTGGCAGGAAGCGGGCCAACCTAAATTGACGGGGAGGTTGCTGGAGGACGGTTGCATAATCAACTCCCTCAGCCACCGCCTGCGGCGGTGCCAGTTCCCTCAGAGAGGGGGCCTTTCAGAACGATGGCGTGTTTTTCAAGAAGCCGCGGCCACGGCAAGCCGTGGCCTTACCATCATACCACAAAACCCCTCCCCAGGCAATCAGAAAGCGGGCCCGATATTTCGGGCCCGCTTTTTCTCTGTTTGGATGGAACAGGGTGGATCAGGCTTTCTTGTTCTTCTTGAAGAAGATGGTCTGGATGCCCTCCCAGGCCAGGAACAGGGCCAGGATGATGAGCAGGGCACCCAGGATGGCCTGAGTATAGGTGCCCCAGTCCACCTTGGCCAGCACCTCGGGGTCATTGCTGGTGATCTGGCCGATACGGTTGGTAACGGTCTGGAACAGGGACCAGATGGTCACGATCATCATGAAGACCATGGGGATGTAGAACATCTTGTTGTTCCGGCCGATGTTGCCCAGCCAGGCGCAGACG
>JAAWLY010000218.1 GCA_022798155.1 Lawsonibacter sp.
TGGCCTCGAAGCCGGTGGATCGCAGGGTGTAAAGCTCAATCTCCCGGATGCTGGCATCGTCCTCTACACACCAGATCATAACGTTTCTCCTTTATGTTCACCAGTCACGGCAAAAATCACCCATTCCGCAATGTTGACTGCATGATCTCCGATGCGTTCCAGATACTTGTCGATCATCAGCAAATCAAGCGCATGTTCGCCGCAGCCGGGGTCTGCCGCGATGTTCCCGATCAGCACCTGTTTTACCCGGTCAAAGCACCGATCTACAATATCGTCATGGCCGATCACCAGCTTGGCCCGGACGGTATCCTTCTGGACGTAGGAATCCACACTTTCTGTGACCATCCTGATGACCTCCGCCGCCATTTCCCGGATATGGCCCACGTCCTCCGGCACATGTCCTTGGGCCAGCATCACCAGGATAATCTCTGCGATGTCCGCCGCCTGATCGCCGATGCGCTCCATATCCGTGATGATCTTCATGGCGGCGGACATCTGCCGCAGGTCGCAGGCCACCGACTGCTGTTGGAGCAGCAGCTTCAGACACAGCGTTTCAATGTCCCGCTCCATCTGGTCAATCTCGCCCTCCAATGGCTTGACCGCTTCTGCCAGCGCAGGATCTCCGGCCTCCAACGCCTTTGCCGCCTTTGAGATGGCCTCCTCGCACAGCGCCCCCATTTGGATCAGTTCCGTGTTCAGAAGGGCAAGCTGTTCATCAAACTTACTTCTCACTTACCCAAACCTCCCGGTGATATAGTCCTCTGTTTTCTGATGCCCCGGCTGAGAAAACAGCCTTTCCGTTTCGTCATACTCAATCAGCTCCCCCAGCAGGAAGAACGCCGTGCGGTTGGAAATACGCACCGCCTGCTGCATATTGTGGGTCACGATAACAATAGTGTACCGCTCTTTCAGCTGCATTGCAAGTTCCTCAATTTTGGAGGTAGAAATGGGGTCCAGGGCGCTGGTGGGCTCGTCCATCAGCAGCACCTTCGGCTCCACGGTCAGGGCGCGGGCGACCAGTTGGGACTGAACGGCTCCCTGCCCGCTACCTGTTTTCCTACCGCCGCCACCATCGCCAACTCCTGGGACCCCGCTTTGGGAGAGGAGATCGGCCAGTATCTTGGCGAGGAGGCTGCATCCCAGGGCGTGGGTGTGCTGCTGGGCCCTGGCCTGAACATCAAGCGTTCCCCGCTGTGCGGGCGCAATTTCGAGTATTTTTCCGAGGACCCCTACTTGGCCGGGAAAATGGCTGCCGGGTACGTCCGGGGCATCCAGAAGAACGGCATCTCCGCCTGCCCCAAGCACTTCGCCTGCAACTCCCAGGAGCTGCGCCGCATGGCCTCCGACTCCGTACTGGACGAGCGGACTTTGCGGGAAATTTATCTGACAGGCTTTGAGATCGCCGTCAAGGAGTCTCACCCTAAGTCCATCATGTCCTCCTACAACCGGATCAACGGCATCTATGCCAATGAGAATTACCACTTGCTCCAGGAAATTCTCCGGGACGAGTTCGGATTCGACGGCTTTGTGGTCTCCGACTGGGGGGCCTCCAACGACCATGTGGAGGGCGTGCGCACCGGCTCCCATCTGGAGATGTCCACAACGGGCGGCGACTCCGATTTAGAATTGGTGGAGGCCGTAAAGTCCGGACGGCTCAGCGAGGATGAATTGAATCAGCGTGTGGACGAACTGCTGGACGTGATCCTGCCTGTCACCGAGGCGGTGAAAAAGTATGAGGGCAAGCCCTTTGACATCGACACCCACCACAAAATGGCGGCGAAAGCGGCGGGGGAATCCATTGTCCTGCTGAAGAACGAGGGGAATATCCTGCCTTTGAAAAAAGGTACAAAAGTTGCCGTCATCGGCGAGTTTGCCCAGAAAGCCCGGTATCAGGGGGCGAGGTCCTCGGTGGTCAACCCCACCAAGCTGGACCACTATCCGCTAGATGTGGCCGGTTTCGAGCCGGGCTACCCCCGCAGCGGCAAGGGCGACCCCGCCATGCAGGCCAAGGCGGTAGAGCTGGCGAAAAAGGCGGACATCGTCCTGCTCTACATCAGCCTGGACGAGATCAGCGAGTCCGAGGGCCTGGACCGGGCCGGGATGAAGCTACCCCAGAGCCAGGTGGACCTGATTGAAGCTGTCTCCGCCATCAATCCCAACGTGGTGGCCGTGATGTCTGCCGGGTCCTCGGTGGAGATGCCCAGGCTGGACAAGTGCAAGGCCCTCATCCATGGTTACCTCTGCGGCCAGGCCGGGGCCGGAGCCATGCTCCAGGCCATCCTGGGGGAGATCAACCCCTCCGGCAAGCTGGCGGAGAGCTACCCCATCAAATACGAGGACACCCCCTCCGCTCCCTACTTCCCCGCCAAGCAGCGCACCGCCGAGTACCGGGAGGGTCTCTATGTGGGCTATCGCTACTTCGAGACAGCCAATGTCCCTGTCCTGTTCCCCTTCGGCTTCGGCCTGAGTTACACCTCTTTCCAGTACAGTGATCTTAAAGTTAGAACCTGTATTCACAAGGAGAAAAGAACGTGGTAAAATAGAGATATGGAAGAAAAAGGACGGGAGTCGTACCCTAGCGACTTGACAGATGAGCAGT
>JAAWLY010000219.1 GCA_022798155.1 Lawsonibacter sp.
TACATAAACAGATCGCATTTCAGCATCCCGTTGTACAGCTTGCGTTTTTTGTCCGCCGGGCGGCCGAAGGTGCGCTCAAACTCGGTGTGGGAGGACAGCAGGAACAGCTTCCAGCTGTCGGGGAGCTTGCGCCAGGCTGCGCCGAAGCGGCGGTACAGCTCCTCCGCCTCGCGCCGCTCCATCACCCGCTCGCCATAGGGGGGATTGGTGACCACCTGGCCATGGAGGCCTCCCCAGTGGAAGCGGCAGGCGTCCGCCGTCTCAAACCGGACGATGTCGTCCACCTCGGCCAGGGCGGCGTTGTGCCGGGCCAGGGCCACCGCCTCCGGGTCCAGGTCCCCGCCCCAGATGTCGTACTCCCCCTGAAATTCCTGATCCATTGCCTCCTCGGCGGCGTCCAGCCACAGCTGCTTGTCCAGCCAGGCCCACCGCTGGGCAGAGAAGGTGCGGTTCAGGCCAGGGGCCCGGTTTCTGGCAATGAGGGCGGCCTCGATGGGAATGGTGCCGCTGCCGCAGAAGGGGTCGCAGAGGGGGTCCCGCCCCTTGTACCGGGACAGGAGGACCAGCCCCGCCGCCAGGGTCTCCCGCAGGGGGGCGGCCACTCCCTGGGCCCGATAGCCCCGCTTGTGGAGGCCGGGGCCGGTGGTGTCCAGCATCAGGGCGGCCGTCTGTCCCCGGATGGCGAACTGCACCTGGTACACCGCCCCCGTCTCCGGCAGGGTGTTCAGGCCGTATTTCTCCCCCAGGCGGGAGGCGATGGCCTTTTTCACCAGCCGCTGGCAGGCGGGGACCGACTTCAGGGTGGAGTCCAGACAGTGCCCCTTCACAGGGAACTGGCCGTCCCGGGGGATGAACTGCTCCCAGGGCAGGGCCCGGGTTCCCTCAAACAGGTCGTTGAAGCTCTCCACCGGGAAGGCCTTCAGGGTCAGCAGCACCCGCTCCCCCGTGCGCAGATTCAGGTTCAGCCGGGGAATCTGGGCCAGGGCGTCAATGCACGTCACCCGGCCGTCCGCGGCCCGCACGGCGTTCAGCCCCAGCCGGCGCATCTCGTCGGCGCAGGGGCCCTCCAGCCCGAAGAGGGTGGGGACGGAAAAGCCGATTTTCTCCACAGAGGACGCCTCCTTTCTCTCGCGTGGGCCGCCCCTACACCTCCAGGGGCGGGTAGAAGGCGACCTGGTCCACCGGCTCCAGGCCCACCTGCCGGGCCCGGAGGGCATACTCGTCCACGTCGCCGGTGGTATAGATGGTCAGCCCCCCTCGCCTCCCGGCGGGGGCGGAGAGGCCCCGCCGCTCCAGATCGTCCCGCAGGCCGGCGGCCATCTCCTCCGCCGGGTCGATCAGGGGCAGGCCGGGGTAGAGCCGCTGGATGCTCTCCCGCACCAGGGGGTAGTGGGTGCAGCCCAGGACGCAGCACTCAATTTTGTCCCGGCGCACCATGCCGTCCAGCTCCAGGCGCAGGTTCTCCTCCACCCGGGCCATCCCGTCGGGACTGCCCAGGCTGTGCTCCACCAGCCGGGCCAGATCGGGACAGCCGCAGCTGAGCACCACCTTTTTCCGGGGGCTGAGGGCCAGAATTTTCTCAGGATAGCACCGGGAATTGTGGGTGAACACGGTGGAGATGACCCCCACCCGCTCCGCCTCCATCCGGGCGGCGGCCCGGGCCCCCGCCTCCACCGCGCTGAAAACGGGGCAGGACACGCCGTCCCGGCACCGGTCCAGCAGGCAGGAGATGGTGTTGCAGGCCACCAGCAGGGCCTTCACCCCCCGGGCCTCCAGAAAGCGGAACATGTACCGGGCCAGCTGTACAATGTGTTCGGCGGAGTAGTTGCCGTAGGGGACGTGGGCCCCGTCGCCGAAGTAGAGCAAATCCTCCCCGGGGAGGAGCTGCCGGACCTGCCGGGCCACGCTGTAGCCCCCGATGCCCGAGTCCAGTATGCCGATGGGACGGTTACAATCTGACATGGAACGCCTCCAAGCTTGCCGATGTAGGGGGGCTCCCCCCCGGACCGGAGGGCGCCCCTGCCAGGGTATGCCGCCCCCTGTCCGGTTAGGACACCCGGGTCACCTCTCCGGTGAGGGTGTCCAGCTGATAGGCCCCGGTGTCGGTGGTGATATGCCACACCGGGGTGAGCACGGTGGGGCCGGGCAGGGAGACTGCGGCCACATAGCCCTCCTCCACCGTGTCAATCCGGCTGCACACGTCCCCCAAAGCGCTCAGGCCGTTGAGAAAACCGAACAGGGCGGTGGGCACCGTGATGGGGGTACGGCTCAAATCGGGCTGGGGCTGGCCCGCCAGCCGCCGGCCCCCCGCCATCCCCACAAGGCAGCCGTCCTGACAGACCAGCGTGACCTGCTGGCTGAACAGGGGGACGCCCTCCCACAGCTGGCGGAAGGTGAACCGGTCCCCCTCCCGCTCCAGCAGCTGCCCCTGGAACTCCATATCCGCCAGATACGCCCGGCAGCTCTTCTCCCAGTCCTCCCCCAGGGGGAGGGCCCCCGGGGCGAACTCGGCGGAGAAGGCCCCGTCGCTGTGGAACTGGACGGCGCCGGCGGGGCTCTCATACCGGTACACCTCGCCCCCCCGGG
>JAAWLY010000220.1 GCA_022798155.1 Lawsonibacter sp.
CTCCTCGATGCCGCCGTGCTTCTTGGCGATGACGGTGCCCTCGAAGACCTGGATACGCTCACGGTTGCCCTCTTTTACCCGCAGATGGACGCGGACGGTGTCGCCGATGGACACCTTGGGGGGCTCGTCCTTTGTGTACTTTTGCGTAAATGCTTTCATCAGATCCATGTTGTTTTCCTCCTGTTGTATAGGCGTTCATTCCGGCTCTTGTCCCCGCTCTGCGGGGCGCCGCAGAGGACCGCCCGTTATTCAGACCAAAGCAGTATACCACAACAATCGCCCGATTGCAAGTGTTTTTTTACACCGATTGATAAACTTCCCGGTGCACCTCCGACAGGCGCACCTCCACATCCTGGAACGCCTCAGCCAGCCGCCGGACCAGGGGGGCGCACGCCACGTTTTCCGTGGCAAAGTGTCCGGCGTCCAGCAGGGTCAGGCCCAGGGCCCTGGCGTCCAGGAAATTGTTGTATTTCAAATCGGCGGTGACAAAGGTGTCGCAGCCCTGGGCGATGGCGTCCTCCAGCATGGAGCCGCAGGCGCCGCCCCCCACCGCCACCCTGGAGACAGGCTTGCCCCCGTCCACAAAGCGCACCGAGGAGGCCCCCAGCTTCCCCTTGACGAAGGCGGCGTACTCCTTTGCGGAGAGACCGGGCCGGTGGACTATGCCCGTCCGGCCGATGCCGTAGGGCCGGCCCTCGCCGTCCACCCCCGCCTGACACAGCTGACCGATGTCCGTCAGCTCCAGCGCCTGGGCCAGACAGTCGTTGACCCCTCCAAGGGCGGCGTCCAGGTTGGTGTGGGCGCAGACGGCGGCAATTTTGTGTTCCGCCAGCTCCAGCAGGACCTGTCCCACCGGGGTCTCGTCTGTGACCGACTTCACCGGGTGGAAAATCACCGGGTGGTGGGCCACAACCAGCTCCGCCCCCCACCGGGCGGCCTCCCGGGCCACCTCCAGGGTGATATCCAGGGCCACCAGAATCTTTGTGACCTCCCGCTCCCCCCGGCCCACCAAAAATCCGGCGTTGTCAAAGCCCTCCTGGGTGTTGAAGGGGGCGATTTTATCTATAAACTGGTAAACATCTCTTACCGCTGCCACTGTTCCCACTCCTTTTTCATACTCATAAGGCCGCTGTGGACCTCCTCCAATGCTTGCCGGCGGGCGGCCACCTCCGCTCCCCTGGCCCGGGCCATCCCCTCCAGAGCACGGCCCGTCCGGACAATCCACCGCTCCAGCCACGCCCCCCGCAAGGGGGCGTTCACATTCTTCCCCGCCCACAGCTCCGCCGGGGACAGCTGGGCCATCTCCCCCGCCCGGACCAGCAGGGCGGTGTACAGGGCCTCCCCCTCCCTGGCCAGCCGCTCCTCTTGGATGGCAAAGCCGTTTTTTTGCAGCCAGCCCCGCAGCTCGGGCAGGGAGGACATAGGCTGCAAAACCAGGGGGATGCCCCCCTCCCGCGCCCAGGGGGCGGCGGACAAAATGGCGGCGATGGTCTCCCCGCCCATGCCGGCTACCGCCACCGCGTCCACCTCGCCGGGCTGGATTCCCGACAGGCCGTCGCACAGCCGGAAGGCCACCTTCCCCGTCAGGCCGCACTCCCGCACGGTGGCCCGGGCCCGGTCCAGGGGACCCCGGCGCAGGTCGGCGGCAATGGCCCAGGGAATTTTCCCCTCCAGAATCAGGGCGGCGGGGAGATAGGCGTGGTCGGTACCCACGTCGGCCAGCCGGACCCCCGGCGGCACCAGCTCCCCCACCATCCGCAGGCGGGGAGACAGTTCAATTCTCATAGGTCCTCCATTCGGATGGTCATGTGCAGGGCCTGGGCAAAGTCCCGGGCGGCCTGCTCCCGCTCCTCGTTCAGAAAGGGCTCCGCCCCGCCCCAGTCCCGGCGGCACAGAATCCCCAGATACTCCATGTTTCCATGGCGGCACCAGCGTTTCAGCCCCTCCTCCCACAGGTCGGCCCCCTGCTCCGGGGGATAGCCGCAGGTGACGATGGTCGCCACCCGCTGACAGCCCAGCAGGGCGGGGCCCTTCTCTTTTCCGTAGTTCTTTTTTCCCGCGTAAACCGCCCGGTCCATCAGGGCCTTCATGGGCGGAGTGCAGTACCAGGAGTAGATGGGGGTGGCCAGCACCACCCCGTCGCACTCCACCATGGCCTGGAACACCGCCCCAAAGTCATCCCCCTGGACACAGCCCGGGCCGTCCAGCACGTCCTGGCAGGTCCCGCACCCCAGGCAGGGGGCAATTTCCTTGTCATACAGCCAAATCGTCTCCGTCTCCACCCCCAGCGCCCCGCACTCCTCCAGGAAGGGGGCCAGCAGGGCGGCGGTATTGCCCTCCCTGCGCGGGCTGCCCATCAGGACACAGAATTTCATCGTACCACCTCGCCAATCGAACGTTTGTGCTTATTTTACCACAGGCCGGCCTGGCTGTAAAGGGCAAAATAACCGCCCTCCCAGGGGAGGGCGGTCGTGGTCTTTACTTGCTACAATGGTGACACCCCCCAAAAAAAGGGGGGGAAGAAGACCGCCCTATGCGGCGGCCCACACCCAAGCTACAATGGGAGGGAACCGGACTGAC
>JAAWLY010000221.1 GCA_022798155.1 Lawsonibacter sp.
GATTTGGAGGAGAAAGAGGTTTAACGGCATGGACACTTTTTATTCGATTCTGGATGAAGAGGAGAGCAAACAAATCTGGGACCGCATCAATGCGGAGCTCCGGTTTCAGCCCAGCGTCCGGGTCAATCAGCTGCCCTTTCAGCTTTCAGCGCCTTACCTTGTTCTGGACCTGACTTATGCCACGCAGGAACAGGTGGAAAAGCTGCTGGCGGAGGTCCCCGGCGCTCTGGCCGCCTGCCTGGGGGAGGACGATTGGATTTACGCCCTGGACTGGCATCACAGCTACTTCCGCTACGACCCCCGCCTGCCCATCACCGAGCACGGCCATTGGGTGGAGGATGAGCGCTATATGGGCGGGGGCTACGACGCCTGGTTTCCGGACTTCTACCCAGACGGGGACTACTACTTTTTCGTCCAGCGGGACCTGAGATGGGGCTGGCTGGGCCACCCCTGGCGGCGGGAAATCTGGGCCTTTGGCGATCCGCTTCTTGATGTGCTGTCCCCGACATTGGAGGAGTTGGGTTTTCCGGTTAAAGCAGTATAATTGCGTAGGGGCGATATTATCCGCTGCCGGGAGCATTGTGGAGTCGCTGGATCAGAAGGCTTGGAGGAGTAATTATGATTATCAGGCAGGAAGAAACCAAAGATTACAAGGCCGTATATCGTGTGGTCAAATCAGCCTTTGACAGCGCCGAACACTCCGACGGCAATGAGCAGGACCTGGTAAACGCGCTGCGGAACAGCGGCGGCAGCACCCAGCTGGCGCTGGCTCCCCTGTCTGTGATCCCCGGCCGTCAGCGGCAGGGGATTGGGAAGGCGTTGATTCAAGAGGGGCACAGACGGGCGAGGGAGCTGGGGTATCGCTATTCCGTTGTGCTGGGAAGCGAGACATACTACCCCCAAATGGGTTATCTGCCGGCGGAACAATACGGAATACAGGCCCCCTTTGACGTGCCGCGTGAGAATTTTATGGCCTGTCAATTAGAAAAGGGCGCCCCTCAAATTTCGGGAGTTGTACAATATGCGAAAGAGTTTGGCATCGGTTAATATTAAGGACAGCATTGGAGAATAGGAGGAAAAAATGACAGCAGAAATTGACCCGGTCCAAACCGACCGGGCGGCGGCTTTCGAGCTGTGGATGCGGGCCCCCATGCCCATGGTTACCCTGTTCCAGACGCTGGACGTGACCCGGGCCGTAAAGATGAGCCACAGGCAGGGCATAAAATTCAACATGCTGATGTGCTGGTGCATTGGACGGGCCGCTTCTCAGACAGAACAGTTCTATCTTCTTCCGGTGGACCGGAAGCTGATGCGGTATGACAGTCTGGCTGTCAGCACGGTCGTCGATCTTGGAGACGGGGAGATTAACACCTGCGACGTCCCCTTTTCAGAGGATTTACAGAACTTTCAGCGGGACTATCTGGAACTGACCCGGCGGGTGCGGAGCAGCCGCGAGGCCTATGACCTGAGCGGCAGTCATATGGTGATCGGCACCTCCGCTCTGGTCCCCTACCACATCGACGGGGTGGTCAATATCTACGCCGGAATTTACAACAATCCCTTTGTGATCTGGGGCGGGTACCGGAAAAAACTGCTGAAAACCATTCTGCCCGTCTCCTTTCAATTTCACCACACCCAGATGGACGGCCTTCACGCCGCACGGTTTCTGGAGCGGTTACAGCAGGAGATCAAAAACCTGGATATCAAATAGTTTAGGAGGAGAAAACATGTTGCTGAATTTTGAGCAGATCGAGGAGAAGGTCATCCCCAAGATGCGGGGGGGCGAGGGGGAGATGATCGCCCGGATGTTCGTCAACGAGGACACCAAGATTATGCGGGGCCGGCTCACCCCCGGCAGCACCATCGGCCTGCACGTCCACGAGACGGACAGCGAGATGATCTGTGTCCTGTCCGGTACGGGCAAGGTGCTGTGCGACGGGGAGTATGAGCCCCTGTCCGCCGGGGCGGTCCACTACTGCCCCAGGGGCCACCAGCACAGCCTGATTAACGACGGGACCGAGGACCTGGAAATTCTGGCCATGATTCCCACCCACGGCGCATGAGGGTCGCCTTTTACACCCTGGGCTGCAAGGTCAACCAGTACGAGACCCAGGCGTTGGAGCAGCTGTTTGCCGCCCGGGGCCACGCCCTGGTCCCCTTCGAGGGGGAGGCGGACGCGTACATCGTCAACTCCTGCACCGTCACGGCGGTGAGCGACAAGAAGTCCCGGCAGACCGTCCGCCAGGCCCGGAAGCGGGCCCCGGGGGCGGTAATTGCCCTGTGCGGCTGCTACCCCCAGACCCATCCGGAGGACATGGACGACCTGCCCGTGGACCTGGTGGCGGGCACCGGGGACCGGGCGCGCTTTGTGGAGCTGGTGGAACAGGCCTGGGCGGAGCGCCAGCCCATCACAGCCCTGGACGACGCCATGAAGCGCCGGGTCTTTGAGCCCCTCCCCGCCGGGGGGCTGGAGGGCCGCACTCGGGCCATGCTCAAGGTGGAGGACGGGTGCGTCAACTTCTGCGCCTACTGCATCATCCCCTATGCCCGGGGGCCGGTGCGCTCCCTGCC